>CBIMJO010000420.1:0-7675 GCA_966244135.1 uncultured Actinocrispum sp.
GCGCAGGCCCTGCTGGCCACCTACGGCCGGGACCGGGATGTCCCGCTGCTGCTGGGCTCCATCAAGTCCAACATCGGCCACACCCAGGCCGCCGCCGGGGTCGCGGGCGTGATCAAGATGGTCATGGCCATGCGGCACGGGACCGTCCCCGAGACCCTGCACGTCGACGAGCCGACCCCGCACGTGGACTGGTCCACCGGCGACGTCTCACTGACCACCGCGAACATCCCGTGGCCGGAGACCGGCCGGGTCCGGCGGGCAGGCGTGTCCTCGTTCGGCATCAGCGGTACCAACGCACACGTCATCGTTGAGCAAGCCCCACCCGCGGAAGCCGTTGCAGCTGTCGAACCGCCGGTGGTGCCGTGGGTGCTCACGGCCAAGTCCACCGAGGCACTGCGAGAGCAGGCCGCACGTCTGTCGCAAGTGGACGGCTCAGCGGTGGATGTCGCGCACACGCTTGCGCGCCGGACCGAGTTCGACCACCGGGCCGTGGCGCTGCTTGCTCACCAGGAAGTGCTGGCGAAGCTGGCGGACGGCCAGGCCGACGCGTCGGTGGTCACCGGCGTCAACCGGCCGGGTGGCACCGCGTTCCTGTTCGCCGGCCAGGGCAGCCAGCGGCTCGGGATGGGACACCAGCTCTACGAGACCTATCCGGTGTTCGCCGAGGCGTTCGACGAGATCTGCGCGCATTTCCCGCAGCCGGTCAAGGACATCGTGTTCACCGGGGACGACCGCCTGCACGAGACCGAGCACACCCAGGCCGCCCTGTTCACCATCGAGGTCGCGCTCTACCGGTTGCTCGAACAGCACGGCCTCACCCCCGATTACCTGCTGGGCCACTCCATCGGTGAACTCGCCGCGGCGCACGTCGCCGGGGTGCTGAACCTCGAGGACGCCTGCAGGCTCGTCGCCGCCCGCGGCCGCCTCATGCAGGCGGCTCAGTCTGGCGGGGCGATGGTGTCCATCCAGGCGAGCGAGGCCGAGGTCCGCGAGACCCTTGTCGACAGCGTGGACATCGCCGCGGTGAACGGTCCACAAGCGACAGTCATCTCGGGCGACGAGAACGCGGTGCTGGCCGTCGCCGCGAAGTGGGAACACCGCAAGACCAAACGTTTGCGCGTCAGCCACGCCTTCCATTCCCACCACATGGACTCCGTCCTCGACGAGTTCACCTCCATCGCCCGAACCCTCACCTACTCCACGCCCAGGATTCCGGTCGTCTCCAACATCACCGGGCAGATCGCCGACCGCCTCGACTCCCCCGCCTATTGGGCCGAGCACATCCGCGGCACCGTCCGGTTCGCCGACGGCGTCGCGACCTTGGCAGCCAACGGGGTTACGCGTTACGTCGAGGTGGGCCCGGACGGCGTGCTCACCGCGATGGCGCAGGCCACCGCCTCGGAGGCCGCCTTCGCCGCCGTTCTGCGTCCGGGACGGCCGGAGCCGTTGACGTTCATGACCGCCGTGGCCACGGCTTATGTGTCGGGCGCGGACGTCACTTGGGACATTCCCGGCTCGCTCACCGATGTGCCGCCATATGCGTTCCAGCGAGAGCGTTTCTGGCTGGACGCGCCGGTCAGCGCGGGCGACGCGAGCGGGTTGGGCCTCGCACCCGACGAGCACCCGCTGCTGGGCGCCCGGGTCGAACTCGCCGACCGCGACGGGCTGGTGCTGACCGGACGCCTGGCCGTGCCGGACCACCCATGGCTGGCCGATCACGCCATCGGCGACACCGTTGTCCTGCCTGGCACGGCGTTCGTCGATCTCGCCCTGCACACGGCCGGGCTGGTCGGCTGCGACACCATCCAGGAGCTCACCCTCGAAGCCCCACTGCCGGTGACTGGGCGGGTGCAGTTGCAGATCGCCGTCGGCCCGAACGAGTCGGGCTCGCGGACGATCACTGTCCACTCAGGACAGGACGGCGAGTGGACCCGGCACGCATCGGGAGTTCTCGCCACTGCCACACCGATTCCCCAGGCCGACTGGTTGCCCGGGGACGCGGTCGCGGTGGACGACCTCTACGAACGCCTGGCCGACCGCGGTTATGGCTACGGCCCGGCGTTCCAGGGTGTCCAGGCGATGTGGCGGTCGGGCGATACCGTCTACGCCGAGGTGACGGCACCTGTCGACACCGACGGCTTCGGCCTGCACCCGGCGCTGCTGGACGCGGCACTGCACCCGCTGATCCTGGACTCCGACGAGGTCAGGGTGCCGTTCTCGTGGAGCGGCGTTCAGCTGCACGCGACCGGTGCCGCGACGCTCCGGGTCCGGCTGACCAAGACCGGCGATGACGTTGTGTCGCTGCAGATCTCCGACACCGCGGGGATGCCAGTCGCGTCCGTGGCCTCGTTGACGGTCCGCCCGGTGCCCCGGCCCCGGCTCGAGTCGATGTACCGGGTCACGTGGGTGCCGGTCGAGGCGAGTCCGGCCGGCGAGCACCTGCTGATCGAGGGCCGGAACGTCAAGCAGACCCTCGCCGAGCTGCAGCGCGCGCTGACCGGCGACGACCGGATCATCGTCCGCACGCGCGGCGCGGTCTCGGTCGACGGCGAGGACATCACCGACCTCGAAGCGGCGGCGGTCTGGGGCCTGGTCCGCGGCGCTCAGGCCGAGCACCCGGGCCGGATCGTCCTGGTCGACGGCGAGATCGTCGACGGTGACGAGCCACAGCTCGCGGTCCGGGACGGGCAGGCGTACGCGCCGCGGCTCGGTCCCGCCGAAACGTCCGGTGGCGCCGTTGACCTGACCGGCACTGTCATGGTCACCGGTGCCACCGGCACCCTCGGTCGCCTTGTTGCGCGCCACCTCGTCGAGAACCACGGCGTGCGGGACTTGCTGCTGGTCAGCCGCAGTGGTCCGGACGCACCCCATGCCGACGAGCTGACCAGCCTGGACGCCAACGTCCGGCTCGTGGCGTGCGACGTCTCCGACCGGGACGCCCTCGCGGACCTGCTGGGCGGGGTCTCGGCCGTCATCCACACCGCCGGGGTGACCGACGACCGGACGATCGAGGCGCTGACCCCGGAGAGCGTCGACACCGTCTGGCGGCCGAAGGTCCAGGCCGCGCTGAACCTGTTCGACCTGACCACCGCGGACATCGTGCTGTTCTCGTCGGTGGCGGGCATCCTGGGCAACGCAGGGCAGGGCAACTACGCCGCTGCCAACGCCTATCTCGACGCGCTGGCCCGCACCCGGGCCGGTTCGGTCTCGGTGGCCTGGGGTTTGTGGGCGGACAGCAGCGGGATGACCGGCGAGCTGAGTGACGCCGACCTGGCCCGGATCGGCCGGACCGGGATCGCGCCGATGACCGCCGCCGAAGGGCTCGCCCTGTTCGACGCGGCTCTGACGGCCGCCGAGCCGAACCTGGTCCCGGCCCGGCTGGACAAGGCCGCGCTGCGGTCGTCGACCGTGCCTTCGATGCTGCGCGGCCTCGTGCGGCCCACGGTTCGACGGGTCTCCAAGGCCTCCACTTTGGACACTGTGCTGGCCGAGATCGCTGTGGTGCTCGGGCACTCTGGCGCGACCGCGGTGGATGCCGAGGCGCAGTTCAAGGACCTCGGGTTCGACTCGCTGACCGCGATCGAGCTGCGCAACAGGCTGACGGCTGCGACCGGGCGGCAACTGCCCGCGACCCTGGTCTTCGACTACCCGACCCCGGCCGCGCTGGCGGATTATCTTGGCGCCAAAGAAGAGACTCGTGCGGCGGTGGCTACGACCCGGCCGGTGGACGAGCCGGTCGCGATCATCGGCATGAGCTGCCGGTACCCCGGCGGGGTGGCCTCGCCGGAGGACCTGTGGCGGTTGCTGGCCGACGAGGTCGACGCGATCGGCGGGTTCCCGACGAACCGCGGCTGGGACCTGGACTCGTTGTACGACCCGGATCCCGAGCACCTCGGCACGACCTATGCCGACCAGGGTGGGTTCCTGCATCGGGCGGATGAGTTCGAGCCGGAGTTCTTCGGCATGAACCCGCGCGAGGCGCTGGCGACCGACCCGCAGCAGCGGCTGCTGCTGGAAACCGCCTGGGAAGCGGTGGAACGGGCCGGGATCGACCCGGTCTCGTTGCGCGGCAGCCGGACCGGCGTATTCGCGGGCGTGATGTACAACGACTACGGGTCACGTCTGCACCACGACCCGATGAACTTCGACGGGTACATCGGCAACGGCAGCGCCGGCAGCGTGGCCTCCGGCCGGGTTGCCTACACGTTCGGTTTCGAGGGACCCGCGGTCACCATCGACACCGCGTGCTCGTCCTCTCTCGTCGCTCTGCACCTTGCCGCGCAAGCACTTCGCAACGGTGAGTGCGATCTTGCATTGGCCGGTGGTGTCACCGTCCTGTCTTCGCCGACGCTGTTCATCGAGTTCAGCCGGCAACGTGGGTTGGCTCCGGACGGCCGGTGCAAGGCGTTCTCTGCCGATGCCAACGGAACGGGCTGGGGCGAGGGCGTGGGCCTGCTGTTGGTGGAGCGACTGTCGGACGCCGAACGCAAGGGCCACAACATTCTGGCGATCGTCCGGGGCAGCGCGATCAACCAGGACGGCGCCTCCAACGGCCTCACCGCACCGAACGGCCCCTCCCAGCAACGCGTGATCCAGCAGGCGCTGGCGAATGCACATCTGTCCACTTCGGACGTCGATGCGGTCGAGGCGCACGGGACTGGGACCTCGCTGGGTGATCCGATCGAGGCCCAGGCGTTGCTGAACACCTATGGCCAGGACCGGGCCGAGCCGTTGCTGCTGGGGTCGATCAAGTCGAACATCGGCCACACCCAGGCCGCCGCCGGGGTCGCGGGCATCATCAAGATGGTCATGGCCATGCGGCACGGGATGCTGCCGAGGACGTTGCACGTCAACGAGGTCTCGACGCACGTCGACTGGACCACCGGCGGTGTCCAGGTCCTCACGCAGCCTGTGGCGTGGCCCGAGCATGATCGGCCTCGCCGGGCCGGGGTGTCCTCGTTCGGCATCAGCGGCACCAACGCCCACGTGATCCTCGAACAAGGCCCGGAAACACCCGCAGGCGAACAAACCGATGCCGATGTGCCGCTCGTGCTGTCGGCGAAGACCCCGGAAGCCCTGCGCGCACAGGCAGAACAGCTCACGACGGTCGAGGCGCACCCGGCTGACATCGCCCGGACCCTGATCGGCCGGACCCGGTTGCCGCACCAGGCCGTGGTCATCGGCCCCGAGTACCGAGACGGACTGCGAGCCCTCGCCGAGGACACACCCGCGACGAACGTCGTCCGGGGCGAAGCCGGTGCGGTCCGGCCGGTGTTCGTCTTCCCGGGCCAGGGTTCGCAATGGGTCGGGATGGCCGCCGAACTCCTGGACAGCTCCGAGGTCTTCGCCCGCCGCGTCGAGGAATGCGCTCAGGCACTGGAACCGCACATCGACTGGTCACTCATCGACGTGCTGCGCAACGGCACGGATCTGGACCGCGTCGACGTTGTGCAGCCTGCGTTGTTCGCGGTCATGGTGTCGCTGGCGGCCTTGTGGCGTGCGCAAGGCGTCGACCCCGCTGCTGTCATCGGCCACTCCCAGGGCGAGATCGCCGCCGCCTGCGTGGCGGGAGCGCTCAGCCTGGAAGACGCCGCTCAAGTGGTTGCCCTGCGCAGCAAGGCGATCAAGGCGATCGCGGGCAAGGGCGGGATGATGTCGATCGCCCTACCGGCAGCGGATGTCCCGCTCAAGGACGGTGTCAGCATCGCGGCCATCAACGGCCCCGCTTCCACCGTTGTGTCCGGCGATCCGGAAGCGTTGCAGGAACTGAAAGCCGAGTGTGACGCCCAGGAGATCCGGGCCCGGATCATCCCAGTGGACTACGCCTCGCACTCCGCCCACGTCGAGGACATCCGCGACGACGTGCTGACTGCGCTGGCGGGGATTGTACCCGTCGCTGCCGCGATCCCCTTCCACTCGACTCTCACCGGCGAGCTGATCGACACCACCGAACTCGACGCCGACTACTGGTACCGCAACCTGCGGCACACGGTGTTGTTCGATCACGTGGTGCAGCAGTACCCGGACGCGCTGTTCATCGAGTGCAGCCCGCACCCGGTGCTGGTGCCCGGGATCCAGGACGCGGCCGCGATCGGGACGCTCCGGCGGGATGAAGGCGGCTGGCCCCGGGTGCTCACCTCCTTCGCCGAAGCCCACGTGCATGGCGTCGAGATCGACTGGCAGGTCAAGGGCAACCCGGTCGACCTGCCCACGTATCCCTTCCAGCGCAAGCGTTACTGGCTGGACGTGCCGGAGACCACCGGTGACGTCGCCGCGGCCGGACTCGCTCAGGCCGGTCACTCGCTGCTGGGCGCAGCCGTGCACCTCGCGGACGAGACGGTCGTTTACACCGGCCGGATCTCGGTGAAAACCCAGCCGTGGCTGGCCGATCACGCCGTCGGGGACTCGATCCTGCTACCGGGCACCGCGTTCGTCGAACTAGCCCTGCACGTGGGCGGCCAGGTCGACGAACTCACCCTCGAAGCACCCCTGGTCATCACCGGCCCGGTCCAGCTCCAGGTCACCGTCGGTGCCGCCGAAGACGGCCGCGCACCGATCGCGATCCACTCCAGAGTGGACGAACAGCCCTGGACCCGGCACGCCACCGGGTACGTGAGCCCTGGCACCGGCCCGGACTTCGATCTGACCGCGTGGCCACCCAACGGCACCGCGCTGGACATCGAGGTCGCCTACGAGAGGTTCGCCGCGCTCGGCCTCAACTACGGCCCGGGTTTCCAGGGTCTGCAGGCGGTTTGGCAGTCCGGGGACGACCTCTACGCCGAGGTCGCGGTGGCGGACGCAGCAGGGTTCGGGATCCACCCAGCTCTGCTGGACAGCGCGTTGCATCCGTTGCTGCTCACCGCTGAGGACGTCAAACTGCCGTTTTCGTGGAACAGGGTGCGGCTGTATGCGACCGGCGCCCAGGCGTTGCGCGTGCACCTGTCCCCCAGCGGCGACAGCGTCAGCCTGCGGACAGCCGACCACACTGGCGCTCCGGTCGCCTCGGTGGAATCCCTTGCCGTGCGGGCGATCTCCCTCGACCAGCTCAAGACCACCGACCGGGCCTCGGTGTTCCAGCTCGACTGGATCCCGGTGACCGCCGAGGCCACCGGCGGCGCCTTCGCGGTCCACACCGAGACGGACCTGGAGCAGGTACTGAGCCTGCTGCAAGAGGACCGCGAGGACACGCTGGTGTTCCTGACGCGCAACGCCGTCGCCGCGCGTCCGGGTGATCACGTCGAAGACCCACGCGCCTCAGCGGTGTGGGGTCTGGTGCGGTCCGCCCAGTCGGAGAATCCCGGCAGGTTCGTGCTCGTCGATGTCGACCACCAGCAGTCCTCAATGGACGCACTTCAGAGCGCGGTGGCCACGGGTGAGCCACAGCTGGCGATCCGGCACGGTTCGGTGTTCGCGGCCCGGCTGGCCCGGGAAAGCCGGGACGGCGAGCTGGCCGCACCGTCCACATCGGAATGGCGCCTCGCACTCACCGGCCGGGGCGCGCTGGACGGGCTGTCGTTCGAACCCAGCACAGAAGGCGTTGCCCCGCTGGAGAACGGGCAGGTCCGGGTCGCGATCCGGGCGACCGGCCTGAACTTCCGGGATGTGCTGTTGGCGCTAGACATGGTGCCCTCCGACGAGCGGCCCGCCGCCGGTGAGGCGGCCGGTGTGGTCGTCG
>CBIMJO010000421.1:0-7671 GCA_966244135.1 uncultured Actinocrispum sp.
GCGTTCGTCGCCAAACACGAGGCCCGCCAGCACTGCGTTGACGTCATCGTGGCCACCGCCGCCGACCGTCCACATGTGACACCGTCGGTCGCGGGCACGCTGGTCGCGACCGACGGCATCAACCGGCCCAAGCTGTCCGAACGTGAGCGGACCCGCACTCCTGCTGTGGATCCAGTCGATGTCGAAGGCGTCGGTGGCCAAACGCATAGGCGTCAAGGAGGTCACCGTCCGCCAGTACATCAACCGCGCCCGGGTCAAGTACGCCGAGGCCGGCCGCGAGGCGCCGACCAAGACCGCCCTGCTCGCCCGCGCGATCGAGGACGGCCTGATCCGCGCCGACGAGATCCACGAATACCAGTCCACCGCCCGCAACCCGCTCACACCTCCCGGCCAAGCTCCCGGCGCGACCGGTAAACTTGTGCCGTGAAAATCGCCCTGTGGGGCATCATCTGTTTGCTCGGGATGGTCGCGGGTCAGACGCTACTGGGTGGCCTCGGCATGTTGTTGCTGGTAGGCAGCCTGCCGGTCAGCCACAGATGAATCACACGATGGCTCGACTGTCAGTGGACTACGCGAAGCTGACAAAGTCAGCTCAGTGAGCCCCACAACGTCTCGGAGTTTGGGC
Source organism: uncultured Actinocrispum sp. (assembly GCA_966244135.1). GTDB lineage: Bacteria > Actinomycetota > Actinomycetes > Mycobacteriales > Pseudonocardiaceae > Kibdelosporangium. The sequence goes on from CBIMJO010000421.1 coordinate 626, forward strand.
GCTGCGTTTGTTCGACGCCTGTCCAGCGGCGAGTTCGGTCCGAACATAGCCCCGTGGCAGTGGGCTCAGAACTGCGGCTGGTCGGTAGAGGGGCGTCGCTATCGAGCGCTGGAACTCTGCGGACGTCGTTCCATTCGTCCGTCCAATGTGGAATGCGCTAGCGCGTCAATTCTGCAGGGCGACGAGGACTGCGAGGACTCGTCGATTGTCGATGGCGGTGCGTGGCAGGTCGAGTTTGCGGAAGATGTGCCGGACATGGGTGCCGACGGTGTTGAGCGAGACGAACAGTCGTTCGGCGATTCCCTTGTCGGACAGTCCTTCTGCCATCAACCGCAGCACTTCGCGTTCCCGGTCGCTCAGTGCGTCGAGTGGGTCCTCGCGGCGCTTCGCGGTCAACAGCTCGCCGACCACGTCGGGGTCGACGACCGTGCCTCCTTCGCTCAGGCGCCGCAGCGCTTGGCTGAGCTGAAGTGGTTCGAGCACTCGATCCTTGATCAGGTAGCCCGTTCTGGCCGCGCCGGCCTCCAGCAGGCGGGTGGCGTACTCCGGGATGGCGTACTGGGAAAGGACCAGGATGCCAAGTTGTGGCCGGGCTGCTCGCAGAGTGGTCGCGAGCCGCACTCCTTCGTCGGTGAACGTGGGCGGCATCCTGATATCCAGAATCACCGCGTCCGGCAGTCCGGTTACGACGGCGGCGGCGACCTGCTCCGGGCGGGCCACGGTGTCGATCACGTCGTGTCCTTCGGACTCGAGAAGCCTGCGCAGACCTTCTCGAACAATGACGGAGTCATCGACGACTATCACCCGCATGGCAACTCCGCTCGTATGATGGTGCCGCCGCCCGGCGGCGACTGGATCTCGAAGGTCCCGCCCACGGCGCCGATCCGGTCGGCGAGGCCGCCCAGCCCAGTGCCCGATCGTGGATCGGCGCCGCCGCAGCCGTCATCGGCGATCACGACTACAAGACAATTCCCGCTGCGGGCAGCGGTGATCCACACAGCCGATGCCGCCGAATGCTTGACGATGTTCTGCAGGGCTTCACTGACGACGTAGTAGGCGGTCGCCTCAACGACAGCGTCGGGCCGGTCGTCGATCTTGACATCGAGCGCGACAGGGACGGAAGCCCGCGATCGCCGGACCAATCCGGCGATCGCGGGCGCCAACCCTTGGTCGGTCAGCACCGCTGGCCGAATCCCTTGTGCCACTTCACGAAGCTCACCTATCGCAGCGCGCAGCTCTTGCTCCAGCTCGTCCACAAGTTCGCGATCGAGGCCTTCGGTCAACCTGCCGCGCAGCACGCCCAACGCCAGGCCGATTCCTAGGAACCGTTGCTGTGCACCGTCGTGCAGGTCGCGTTCGAGTCGTTGCCGCTCGTGGTCGGCGGCAGCGGCGATGCGCTGCCGGGACGCTCGCATCTCGTCCAACTGTGCCCGTATCTCAGCGTGCAGGCGCGCATTGTCGAGTGCCAGCCGAGCGGCCGTAGCCGCGGCGGCGAGAAGCTCCGGATCGTCGTTGAGAGCCGGATCGTGCGTCAGCGCCACGGTGGGTGGATCACCGATCATCGTCACGGCCTGATCGGGTGGCGGCTCGAAGGGTTTGCCCGCGACGTCCACCAGTCCGTCACGGGTAGGGAATGCGACACGCAATCCGTTGTCGTGCAGGACTTTCCCGAGAGCGGCTTCGACCTCTGACGCCCGCACCTGCGCCAGTTTGCCGACCAGGATGCCGACCGACGCGAACGCCAGCCGTTCCCTGAGCAGGCCGACGAAGAACGTGCCCGGCAACCCCACGACACCGATCCACTGGTGGCTGTACCGGAAGAACTCCGCAGCAGGCGAACGGACCGAGCCAACCACTATCGACACCGACAAGCCGATGTAGAACAGCCACGACAGCCCGAACATGGCAACCGCGAATCCCAGCACGCGCCGCCTCGGTGGTGTCGCACGCGCGACACGGCGGACAAGCACCACCATCAGCACGACTGCCAATACCAGCCAGGCGAACTCGTTGATCATGCGCAGGCGCAGGAACAGTGTGCGGTCCGCCACGAGCTGAATGGGGCTGTAGTGGCAGGAGTTCGCGCAGACCGCCGGATCGGGGGTCAGGGTGAGCAACAGCGCGGTTCCTCCCACCACAGACAGCAGGAAGGCGCTCCCGACAAATGCACGATCCAGCTTCTGGGTGAGTTTCCCGGTTGGATAGGCCAGCAGCACGTGGCCGGCGATCGTGTACTGCAGGTAGGTGGCGATTCCGCCGACGAGCACAGCTGCACCGTGGCCGGGTAGTTCGGTGGGAAGTGAGAATTCGAACGGGTTGTTGATCAGGACAACGAGGCCGAGGGCCAGTAGCCACAAGCCGGTGCGGCTGCGCGGTCTCAGCCACCAGGCCGCCAGTCCCGCCGCGGCGAAACACGTGCCGACGGCGATTTCGGACCACACGCCGAGGGCTGGGAGCGTGCCGAACGTCAAGCCCAGCCACAGGTTCCCCGCCACCAACGCGGCGACCACAATGATGGCGGGGGCACGCAGACGGCGGTTCACGCAGGGATCGTGACACCTCGGCTCGCCCGACGGCAGTAAGGACCGTCATGTTCACCCATTTCCATGATGGCCAGGCATGGCGACCCATGACGCGCATCCCCGACGCTGACGGCACGCTGGGGCCGTGACCTCATTTCATCCCGCACCACCCCGTTACCGAGCCGTCCTCGCGGTCGACATCGAACGCTCGACCGCACGGACCAACACAGCCAAAGCGTTCCTGCGAGACGTGATGTACGACCTGGTCGAAGACGCACTGCATACCGGAGGGATACCGGCGGAGTATCGCGATCCGATGATCGACCGGGGCGACGGTGTCCTGGTGCTGGTCCGTCCGGTGGACCAGGTTCCGAAGACGCTGCTGATCAACCCGGTGATCCCGTTGCTGACCAGCCGCCTTGCCGACCACAACGCTCGCCACCCCGCTCTCGAACTACGGTTGCGCGCTGTCGTGCACGCTGGCGAGATCCACTTCGACCAGCGAGGGTGCTTTGGCGAGGCGTTGGATGTCGCGTTCCGCCTCCTCGACGCACCAGAGATCAAGATGGCGCTGCGCGTGGGCAGTGCGCCGCTGCTCCTGGTCACTTCCGACGACATGTACCGCTCGATCGTGCGCCATGGCTACGAAGGCATCGACCCACGGAGCTTCGAACCTTTGCGGGTCCGGACAACGATGCAAGACCATCACGGGTGGGCACAGACGTCATTGCGCACTGCCATGTTGGCGAAGCTGGCCGGCTGAGCACGGCACGGTCGCGCGCAGCGAGGTTCCTGTGCCCTCTGGGGAGTCGATTGCGAACCGGCCGCCCACCGCGTTGACCCGGTCGGCGAGCCCGCGCAGTCCGGTTCCGGCTTGCGACAGCGCTCCACCGCAGCCATCGTCGGATACTTCGATGGTCAGCGTGTCGGCTTCGTGTGCCACCCGGACCCGCGCGGTCGTCGCTCCCGCGTGTTTGACGATGTTCTGCAACGCTTCGCTGACGAAGTAATAGACCGTCGACTCGACGATCGGGGCGGGCCTGCCCGTGAGCCGGACGTCTATCTTGACCGGCACGGCGGCCCGCCGCGCGAGCCCGGCCAGCGCAGGCATCAGTCCCTGGTCGGTGAGCACCGCGGGCCGGATACCGTGGGCGAGATCGCGGAGCTCACGGATCACCGCACGCAGTTCCTCTTCTAACAGCGCTACGACTGCGCGGTCGTCGGTGTCCGCCATCCGTCCGCGCAGCATTCCGAGAGCGAGGCCGATACCGAGAAGCCGTTGCTGAGCGCCATCATGCAGATCACGTTCCAGCCGCTGTCGCTCGGAGTCAGCCGTTGCCGCGATGCGCTGGCGGGAAGCGCGCACCTCTGCCAACTGGGCGCGTACTTGAGCGTGTAAGCGTGCGTTGTCCAGCGCCAGCTGGACGGCGGCACCGGCGGCTGCGAGGAGTTCGGGCTGCTCGGTGAGACCTGGGTCGTGCACGAGTGCGGCGATCGGCGGATCACCTGCCAGCCGCGTCACCGTGTGGTGCTTAGTCGGCTCGTACGACGCGCCGGACACGTCCAGCCAGCCGCCGTCGAAGGGAAACACCACTCGCAATGTCGGGTCGCGAAGCGTTTCCCGGAGGGCGGCCTCGACCGTGCCCGCTCCGACATGTTCGAGCCTGCGGACCAGATCACCCACCGAGGCGAACTCCAGTCGTTCGCGCAACAGGCCGACCAGGAGCGTGATCGGTAGCGCGGCGACGACCAACAAGCGGGTCGCGACATCAAGGAACAACACCACGCCCGGATCGCCGCCGCCCGAGTACAAGGCCAGGGTGTTGAGCTCGGCAGCCACGTAGATGACAACAGTCAGCGTGGCCACCCCGATTGTGAAGCCCATGATCCGCCGCTGTCGCCGGGGTGACTGCTTCGCCCGGCGGAACAGCAGTACGAGCACCACCACCGCCAGCCCGACCCACGTCACCATCACCGCGGACCTGGTCCCCAGGTAGAGCTGGGCATCTTGGACAAGTGCAACCGGGCTAGGGCCGCACCAGTCCGCACACGCCGGCACCGGGGTCTTCGTCAGTAGCAGTAACAACGACCCCACACCCGCGACGATGAACCCTGCGGACACCACCCGGCGTTCGAGACATCCTGACAACGTGCCGGTCGGGTAGGTCAGGAACAGGCGACCGGCGATCGCAAGCGCCAGCCAGTACGCTGGCAGTCCCACCAGCACGGTAAGCCCGCGGCCGGGAAACTCTGACGGAAGCTGCAATCCCGTGTTGAGGACCTCCAGCAGGAGGACAAACCCGAGCACGATCATCCACTGCCCAATGGCGCTGCGCGGCCGCAGTCGCCACGCAACGCCCCCAGCCACGATGAAGCAACTGCCTGCCCACAACCCGGACAGCACGGTTGGCCACGGCGCCCGGCCGAAGCGCAGTCCCAGCCAGAGTTCCACCGCGACGAACCCGACAGCCATCAGGCTCAACGCGGCGAGCAGGCGTGAGCGCGGCGCTTCCGAGTCCATACCGTGATGGTGGCACTATTACGGGGGTTCATGACGAGCGCTGGCCGAAATCACGGATTCCCGTGATCGCACCCTGCGCCCGTTGGTCAGTACTAATGGATCTAGTGGAACGCACGCCGCCCACCGCGACCGTCCACGCCCCGCCGACGTTTCTGGACTGACGCACCAACCATGCCCAGATGGCATCGGACGTCCCTTGGGGACAGCACCGAGACAAACAGCAGATCGCGGACCTCGTCCAACGGCACGGGTGGTCAGGGAACGCGTCGAACAACGTCCCGTCAAGGTAAAGCGGACGTGGACCCGTCACCGGCAACGCGAATGCGTCCCGCGCGAGATCCAACGAGTTCTGCTTGCTCGCATGTGACCAGACATTCATGGCCCCGGTCCCCTCGGAAGTCGTGAAAACACCGACTCCGAGGGAACACGCACGAGACTTCGAAGGTCATGCCGGTCGAACCGGATCCCGTGTGGCCGCTCTTACGCGGCCACTGATTCTCTTACGGTGTAACTAGAGTGCGCCCAACGCTGCGGAGGTGCATCGCGTTTCGTCGGCGGCACTGTCTCATAAGGACGACAAACCATCAGCGACGAACGGTCAGGAACTGGTCCGGGCGCAGCGCCCGGGCGACGATCCGGGTGTCGCCGAGCCAGCCGTAGAAGCCCTGGCCGTACTTCAACGCGAACTGGGCGCCGCCGAGGGCGAATGGGCGGCCGAGCGTCGTGATGCCGCGCGACTCCTCGGCGGCGTTGCGCGCGATCTTCGAGCCGTCCACGTACATGACGGTGTGGTGGCTGTCGTTGACGACCGCGATGTGTGTCCAGCGGCCGGTCGGCACGGCGTGGCTCCAGGAGGTGGGATCGGCGTCGACGGGCACGGGGTAGACCACGAACTGCAGGAACCGTTCGCCGGAGACGTTGAGGCTGCATGTCGGCTCGTCGGGGGACCAGCCGCTGTGTTTGCCGGCGTCGCCGCTGCGGCCTTCCCAGCTCAGGATGCCCATGAACGCGTGCTGGCCGGCGAACGGCTCGGGCAGCTTGATGAACGTCTCGATGGTGTACCCGGACTCGAACTTCGCGCTATTGAGCGGGGCCGTCGCGGATGTGCGCAGCACCGCCCCACGGTCGGGGGACTGGCCGCCGTCGAACCGGAGGCTGGCGTGCGCCGGTTGGCGCTCGTCGTGGTCGGCCGACCATGTCAGCACATCGGGCGTGCTGTTGTTCAGGCGTTCCATCCGCAGGTCGTTGCCGTTGCCGGACAGATCCCGTGCGACCGCTCCCACAGTGACCGGTCCTTCACCGGCAGGGAATCCCTCTTTGTCGAAACGCCAGTACGCCACCGTGTCCCGCACGAGCACCGCGCGTGCCGGTCGCGGCGACGGCAAGATCGGTGGCGCGAATTTGGCGAACCGCCGGCGGAAGTCGATCTCGACGCTGAACCGGTCGGCCGGGCCGGTGAGCTCCAGGGTTTCCGAGGCGAGCTGGGACGGTTCGCGCTGCGCCAACAGCCATGGCGAGAACGTCTCGACGTCGATGACGTTGCGCGCCAGGTCGAACGAGTACAGCCGGAGCATGCCCGCGCCGCCGTAGAACCGGTCCTGGTAGTTGGTGATGTGCAGGTGCACGGGGTTGCCATAGTCGTTGGTGAGTGTGGTGCGCCCGGGTGGCCAGAAATGCCCGTTGAGGGTGAGGAAGATCTGGTCGTTGCGGCGGATCAGGTTGTCCCACAACGTCTGCCCGTACTCCCGGACGGGCTCCGGATCCGAGCCCCCTTCATCAAGCAGGTACTGGGTGTCGGGTAATACGGCGACGGTGAACCGCGAACTGCCCGGATCGATCTGTTGGGCCGACACCTCGCCGGCTGCTGCCGGTGCGGCGAGGGCGGTCGCGGCCACCGGTGTGCCGATGGCTGCTTGCAGCAATGTTCTTCTGGCGACGTCCATGGCCGGAAACCTATGGGGCCGGTGCGAACACCCAGTGAACCCCACGTGATCGATTGAGAG
>CBIMJO010000422.1:0-7667 GCA_966244135.1 uncultured Actinocrispum sp.
AGTGGTTGAGGCCGCGGTGGCGCAGCTGGTCGACACCGGCCAGCTGCGCCCGGCCCGAAACGGCTATGTGCAGGTCACCAACCTGCAGGAACCGGTGAACGACGTCGAGCGCACGGTGCTCGAGGACGTCAAGCGCTACGGCCACCGGTCGATCGCCATGCTCATGTACAAACTGCCGTCATCCGATGCGGTGAAAGCGGTGTCCGCCCGGCTGGTCCGGGCCGGCTATCTGATCGACGACGACAAGGCCGCCCGGCGCAAAGTGATCGGAATGGGCCCGATGATCGCGCTGACGGCGATCGGCGTGTTGCGCTGGTTCGCCGGCCTGGCCGACGACAAACCGATCGGCTGGCTGACATTGATGCTGGCCGGCACCGGCGTGACGATCTGGCTGATGCGCAAATACGAGATCAAGCGCAGCACATTCCAGGGCGCCATGGTGTGCCGTTCGGCGGCGACGATCACCACGACGATCACGGCGGCGGAATCGGTGGCCTCCCGCGGGCTGGGCCACTATCCGGACCGCACGGTCCGCGAGGCGTTGCTGGCCGGACCGAACATCAACAGCGGCCACTACACGCGGACGGCCACCTTGGCCGGCGGGGCGGCGTGGTGGTCCGGCGGGAGTGGCGGAGGCGGGGGTGCCTCCTGTGGCGGCGGGGGAGGAAGCGGCTGCGGCGGGGGCGGCGGCTGCGGGGGATGAGGAGAACGGAGGCCCGGGACGACCCGGGCCTCCGTTGTATCCGGGGCCGGTGTCTGACAGGTCCACAGTGGACCTCTACAACGATTGCGGGCAACCCCTGCGGTGGGGAACCCGTCTTGTCTAGGCTGCGTCGGAGCCTTTGTGGGAGGGGACATGAACGAACCTTGGGGCATCTCGGGCCCGCAGTTTGTCGCGTTGTACATCACCGCACTGGTGGTGGCCACGGTGGTTACTTTCATTCTGCGCGCGCGATCCCGCAAAGTCACTGTCCCGCCGGGACAGGAGCCGCTCACCACGGAGCAGGTCGCGTTCCTGGCCGGCGGTCCACATCGGATGGTGGACGCCGCGCTGGCCGAGCTGATCGAGCGCAACGCCATCCGGATGGTCCGGGGTGGACGGCTGCACGGCACCAAGGGCATCTCGCCGCGAAGCGCGCTGGAGGCCGACGTGCACGCCGAGGTGATGCGCCACCCCGGCCGGACCGTGGTGAAGCTGCGGGCCGCGCTGGCCGGTTCGCCGATCTTCGAGCGCACCCGCGCCGAGATGATCAGCCGCGGGCTGGTGGCCAAGAGCCGGTACAACTTCACCGCGGCACTGCCGCTGATCATCGTCGCCGCGGCCGGCGTTGCCCGGCTGGTCAACGGGATCCGGCTGGACCGGCCGATCGGGCTGCTGACGTTCCTGCTGATCCTGACAATGGTCATCCTGTTCTTCGCCTTGCGCCCCAAGCGGCACAGCCGCACCAAGGCCGGTGACCGGGTGCTGGTCGCCGCGGGCAGCCGGCAGTCGCAGGCCGACGGCATCCCGATCGTGCCGCTGGCCGGGGCCGCGGCCCTCGTCGCGGTCGGCGGGCTGCTCGCCTACCCGGATACGGCGATCGCCCGGGCGTTCCGCGGCAGCGCGGTCGCCAGTTCCAGCGGGTCCAGCTTTTCGTCGTCGTCCAGCTGCAGCAGTTCGTCCTGCAGCAGCAGCTCCAGCTGCAGCAGTGGGTCATCATGTAGCAGTGGGTCCTCGTGCGGCGGAGGGAGCAGCTGTGGTGGCTAGCCTGGGTGTCGGGATCGGCTGGCGCGAGGAGATCGACCTGACCGTCGAGCGCATGCCGGGCGTGGACTTCGTGGAAGTGGTGGCGGAGAACCTGCGCCCGGACTCGTTACCGGAATCCATTGTGGTGCTTCGGGAACGAGGCATGCCGGTCCTCCCCCACGCCGTCTCGCTGTCCGTCGGCGGCGCGGAACCCGTTGCCCCGCACCGGATCGAGCACCTCGCCAAGCTGGCCGAGGTGCTCGGCGCGCCGGTGGCCAGCGACCACGTCTGCTTCGTGCGCGCGGGCGGGCTGGACTCCGGCCACCTGATGCCGGTCCCCCGCACCCGCGAGGCGCTGGATGTCGTGGTGGACAACGTGAAAACGGTCCAGGCCGGGCTGGGCGTGCCGTTCGCCCTGGAGAACATCGCGGCGCTGCTGGAGTGGCCGGACGCGGAGCTGACCGAGGCGCAGTTCCTCACCGAGCTGACCGACCGGACCGGCTGCCTGCTGCTCATCGACGTCGCCAACATGTACGCCAACGCCCGCAACCTCGGCCAGGACCCGGCGAAGCTGCTCGACGACCTGCCGCTGGAACGCCTGGCGTACGTGCACATCGCGGGCGGCGTGGAGAACCACGGCGTCTACCACGACACGCATGCCCACCCGGTCCTGCCCGAGGTGCTGGACCTGCTCGGCGAACTCGTCGCCCGGACGAACCCGCCGGGTGTGCTGCTGGAACGCGACGACGACTACCCCACCGACGCCGAACTCGCCGCGGAGCTGGCGGCGATCCGGGACCGCCTGTGACCCAGCCGCAACGGGACCGTCTCGCCCAGCGGCAAGCCGAACTGCTGCAGGCGCTGATGGCCGACGGGCCCGCTCCCCAGGGCTTCGACCCGGACCGCCTGCGGGTCGAAGCCAACGCCCTGCGCGCGAAACGCCGCCGGGTCGTCGCCATGCTCGAACCCGAAGCGTGCGCTGCCCTGGAGGACCGGTTCACCGGGCTGTTCGACGAGTACGCCCGTACGCACCCCCGGGCCGACGGCACGCGAGCACGCCAGGACGCGCGCGCGTTCGTGGAATGGCTGTGGGAAGTAGGCCATCTGGACCGGCCCAAGCGGAAATGGCAGGGAATTCTCAAGAACCTTGCAACCAAATGGAACCGCTGAACCGTCTGGCGGACGTGCGCAGGAATCTGAAGGCCGTGCTGGCCGTTGTCGCAGTCACCACTCTTGCCGCGTGCGCCGACAAGGGCGCGGCCGGTCCCGCTCAGGTGTGCACGGACATCGGTACACCCGTTGGGGTGAGCGTCGACATCGACACCGCGCTGGCTGAGAAGGCCGAGGCGGCCACGCTCAAGGTGTGCTGGGACGGCGCTTGCCAGAACTCCGCGGTCGTACTCACGCCGTCGAGCGCGGCCGTCCCCGGCCCGTGTACCGAGACCAGCCCCGATGCCGCGTGCGGTGCGCACGTCGTCCCGACCGGCGGGAAGAACGGCTTCGCCACGATCCCCGACCTGCCCGCGAAACCCGTTGACGCGACGCTGAGCCTGACGAACATGGCCGGGACTTCGGTGCTGGAGAAGACGTTGCGGATCACGCCGAAGGAGCTCCGTCCGAATGGGCCGGACTGCCCAGGCGGCGGGCCGCAGACCGGGCTACGGGTCTCCGCCGATGGCACGATGACCGAGCGGTAATAAACACTCACCGGCAACGCCATACGGGAAAATTACTTTCGGGATTCTTTGACTGGGGCCTTGTCACCCCTTGGTGTCCCCGATAGCTTGCGTTGACCACGGAACGTACATCGTCGACTGCTCACCGTCGACATCTGTGGCATGCGCAGAAAACCGATCGGGAGGTTTTTCCAGTGCATTCACCGTTCGCGAGACGAGTGGCCGTCGGCTCACTCGTTCTGGGGGTCGTGCTCAGCACGGCGCAAGTGGCCGCGGCCGCCCCGGCCGGCGGAGCGAACCCCGCCAAGCAGAAGTCCGTCACCCTGGTGACGGGTGACAAGGTGATCATCGTCGACGGCGCGCGCGACGCCAAGGCGATCGTGCCGGCCAAGGGCCGGGAGAAACTCGCGTTCGCCACCTACCACCGCAACAACCACCTGTACGTGGTGCCCAAGGACGCCATGGTCCCGCTGGGCCAGGGCAAGCTCGACCAACGCCTGTTCGACGTCACCACCCTGCTCGAGTCCGGCTACGACGACGCCAGCCGGGCCGACCTGCCCTTGATCGTGTCCTTCGCTCCTGGCGTGGCGCAGGCGAACCTGGCCGGCACGGCGAAGACCGCCACCCTGGCCGCCATCAACTCGACCGCGGTGACCGCTCAGAAATCCGGCGCGGTCTGGTCCTCCTTGCAGAGCGCTGGGGTGCGCAAGGTGTGGCTGGACGGCAAGCGCCAGGCGCTGCTGGACCGCAGCGTCCCGCAGATCGGCGCGCCGGAGGCGTGGAAGGCCGGCTCGACCGGTGCGGGCGTGAAGGTCGCGGTGCTGGACACCGGCGTCGACGAGACGCACCCGGACCTGGCCGACCGCCAGGTCGCCGAGCGCAACTTCAGTGACGCCGCGGACAACGTGGACCGGTTCGGCCACGGCACGCACGTCGCCTCGATCATCGCCGGCACCGGCGCCAAGTCGGGCGGCAAGTTCAAGGGTGTCGCCTACGGCGCGCAGATCCTGGACGGCAAGGTGCTCAACGACAACGGCGGCGGCCTGGAGTCGTGGATCATCGCCGGCATGGAGTGGGCCGCGGGCCAGGGCGCCAAGGTGATCAACATGAGCCTCGGCGGCGGCGACGGCCCGGACATCGACCCGCTCGAGGAGGCGGTGAACTCGTTGTCCGCCAAGACCGGCGTGCTGTTCGTGATCGCGGCCGGCAACAGCGGGCCGGGCGAGGAGACCGTGGGCTCGCCGGGCAGCGCGGACGCCGCGCTGCCCGGCGGCGCGGTCGACCGGGACGACACGCTGGCGCCGTTCTCCAGCCGTGGCCCGCGGGTCGGTGACGCGGGGATCAAGCCCGACATCACCGCTCCCGGTGTCGGGATCGTCGCGGCCAAGGCCGCCAACGGCGTGATCGGCAGCCCGGCCGCCGACGGCTATGTTGGCCTGTCCGGCACGTCGATGGCCACCCCGCACGTGGCCGGCTCGGCCGCGCTGCTCGCCCAGCTGCACCCGGACTGGACCGGCCAGCAGCTCAAGGCCGTGCTGACCGCTTCGGCCAAGCCGGGCGCCGGGCAGACGGTGTACCAGCAGGGTTCCGGCCGCGTCGACGTGGCGCGGGCGATCAGCCAGACGGTGACCTCGGTGCCGACGAACGTCAGCCTGGGCACCGCGATCTGGCCGCACGACGACGACCAGCCGGTGAACAAGGACGTCACGTACCACAACTACGGCAAGACCGACGTGACGCTGGACGTCGCGATGCAGGCCACCGGCCCGGACGGCCAGCCCGCCCCCACGGGCCTGCTGACCGCGTCGCCCGCCAAGGTGACCATCCCGGCCGGCGGCGACGCCACCGTCAAGGTCACCGGGGACACCAAGATCAACGCCGCGGACGGCGTCTACACCGGCACGATCGTCGCGTCCTCGCGCGACACCCAGGTGCGCACCCCGGTCGCGATCAACCGCGAGCCGGAGAGCTACACCCTGACCATCAACCACATCGGCCTGGACGGCGCACCGGCGGCGAACTACTCCACCGCGCTGTTCGGCTTGGACAGCAACAAGTTCAGCACCCCGTACGACCCCGACGGCAGCGCCACCATCCGGCTGCCGAAGGGCAAGTACGTGCTGGACAGCTCGCTGATCGGCGACAAGATCAACTGGCTGGCCTACCCGGCGTTCGAGCTCACCGACGACACCACGGTGGACCTGGACTTCCGCCTGGCCAAGCCGACCCAGATCACCCCGCCGGCGGGCGCGAGCTTCAGCCTGGCCGACATCTCCTACCGGCGCTCGGCCGGCAAGGCGTCGTTCTCCTTCGGCTGGGCGCTGCTCGGCGGCAACGTCGGTGACCTGAGCACCGCCCACGTCGGCCCGACCCTGCCGCCGCAGGAGCTGCAGACCCAGGTGAACACGCAGTGGTCCGGCGCGAACGGCGAGTACTACGGCCTGGCCTGGTACGAGTACGGCACGTTCCCGGCCGGGTTCACCCGCACGGTCAAGAAGGAAGACCTGGCACACGTGCACGCCACGTTCGGCGCGACCGCGCCGGGCCGCAGCGGCCTGCGGTCGGCGTTCCCGTACCCGAAGTTCGGGGACGGCAACGGCGGCTGGGCGATTCTGCAGCAGGTCGGCCTGCCCGGTGACCGGCACGAGTACTACACGCCGGACGCCGCGTGGGCGCCGGAGCTGTGGCAGATGTCGCCGGACATGCGGGCTATCGAGGTGCAGCTGGGTTCGCCGGTGAAGCAGTTCGGCACCAACGGGGTCACCGAGGAGTCCTACAACCGCGGTGTGTTCGGGCCGTCGGCCCCGCAGACCCGGTTCCCGTTCCTGTGGCTGACCCGTAGCGGCGACAACATCAGCGCGAACATCCCGTTGTGGGGTGACGCTGCGGGCAACTACGGCTTCTCGTTGGTGGACAAGGCGTCCACTGTGCTCTACAAGGACGGCCAGAAGATCGGCGAGTCCACTGTGGACGGCGGAGGCTCGTTCAAGGTGCCCGCGGAGGCGGGGAACTACGTGCTGACGACCGAAGGCGTCCGCAGCGTCGTCTCGGACGTGACCACCGCGGTGCGGGCCTCGTGGTCGTTCCGCTCCGGGCACGTCGGCGACGACCCGGTGCGGCTGCCGTTGTCCACAGTGCGGTTCACCCCGGCGCTGGACGCGACGAACTCGGCCCCGGCCGGCGAGTCGTTCATCCTGCCGGTGACCGTGCAGCAGCAGGCCACCGGGACCGGCACGGTGCCGAAGTCGCTCACCATCGACGTTTCCTTCGACGGCGGCACCACTTGGTCCTCCGCAGTGGTGGTGGCCAACGTGTTCGCGATCGTCCAGCACCCCAACGACGCCACCTCGGTGTCGTTGCGGGCCAAGGCGACCGACCGCGCGGGCAACACCGTGGAACAGACCCTCATCAACGCCTACAAGCTGAACTGACGTCCTTGCCCATAGAACGGGGGACGGCCCACGCGGCCGTCCCCCGTTCTTCGTACCTACGTCAACCGACCGATGTCTCCGGCGATCTTCCGCGAGATCGTTCCGGTATGCAGCCCACACTCCACCACCGCGATGACGACCACTGGAACGACGGTGACAATTGGAACGACGGCGACAACTGGAACTACAGGGTCCGCGGCGAGAGCCCGACCCAGCGCCTGGACCGCAACTACAGCGAGATCCTGCAGGAACTCCGCGTGGCCCAGACCGGCGTCCAGCCGTTGCTCGCGTTCCTGCCGACCGTGGCCTTCACCCCCAGGTTCACCACCTTCACGACGTTCCAGCGGGACGTCTACGTCGCCAGCCTCGTGCTGGGCGCCGCCGCCAACGCCTTGCTGATCGCCCCGGCCGCGTTCCACCGGATCGTGTTCCGGCGGCGGCTCAAGAACGTCCTCGTGCGTGTGTCCAACCGGTTCGCCCTCTGCGGACTGGGCCTTCTGATGCTCGCGTTGACCTCCGCGCTGTTGCTGATCCTGACTGTCGTGCTGGGTACCAATGTCGGCGCCTGGATCACCGGGTGCGCGTTGGCCTGGTTCGTGCTCTTCTGGTACCTCCTTCCACTGTGGAGCCGGATCCGCCACCGCCGCTGACTTCAGACCAATGCCGACAGACGCAGAGTTCCTTGCTGCTGCACATCATCGGTGAACCACACGCACGCCGGGCCGTCGGCGCGCACGCGCAGCCCGGGCAAGTCACTGTGCGCCGCATCGGTCTCCAGAAAGGACTTCCGCGCGGGACGGGTGTCCTGGATGGTCGCCACGATGTGCGGCGCCA
>CBIMJO010000423.1:0-7665 GCA_966244135.1 uncultured Actinocrispum sp.
GGTTCAGTACCGAGGCCGCTTTGGCGGCGCCCGCGGCGGGTTCCACCCAATGCCAGGTCTGACCGGCGATAACGGCATCGAATGTGCGCCCCGCCGAATCCCATTCCTCGAATTTCGCCACCTCGACCGGCACTCCGGATTCCCGGGCGAACGCCGCCATCCGTTCGTCGACATCGACGCCGAGCACTTCGCAACCCGCGGCCTGGAACTGCCGGGCCACGATTCCGGTGCCGCAGCCGACGTCCAGCACCGATTTCCCGGGCAGGCCGGCCACGAGGGCGGTCACCATCGCGTCCGGGTAGCGCGGGCGCGCCCGGTCGTAGCGGGCCGCGTCCACGCCGAATGACTCCGCCATCTGCCGTTGCTGATGGGGCTGGGAAGGTAAAGTGGGCATGTGCCCACCCTAGTGGGCAATCGCCCACTCGACAAGGAGTCCCTGCGTGCCGACCGGAGTCGCGCTGCGTGCCGTGAAGGAGCAGCTGTTCAAGGCCGCCGACCGGGTGCTGCTGCGGGACGGGCCCAGCGGGCTCACCAGCCGGGCCGTCACGACCGAGGCCGGGGTCGCCAAGGGCGTCCTGCACCGGCACTTCGAGGACTTCGACGCGTTCCTCGCCGAGTTCGTGCTCGACCGGGTGGACAAGATGGACGCCCAGGCGGAGGCCCTGAACGACGCCGCCGGGACCGGCACGGTGGTGGACAACCTGACCGGCGCGCTGACGGCGTTGTTCGGGTCGGTGGCGGTCGCGATCGTCGCGCTGGTGACGTTCCGCGACGAGCTGCGGGCGCGCCTGCGGGACGCCTGGCCGGCGGGCGTTCCGGTGCTCACCGACGCGATCACCATGATCGGCGGGTACCTCACCGCCGAACGCGAGCTGGGCCGGCTGGAGAGCCAGGCCCACGTCGACTACCTCTCGGCCGCCCTGATCGGCACCGCGCACCTGCTGTTCGCCGACCGCACCGGGCCCAAGCCGGACGTCGAGGCGGTCCGCGCGATGGTCGCGAACGTGCTGGCTAAGTAGCCGCGATCGGGGCGACGACGGCCGACGTCAGTTTGACCAGGTCGGCGGGGGCGAGCTCGACTTCCAGGCCCCGACGGCCGGCCGAGCAGAACATCGTCTCGAACCCTTCGGCGGACGAATCGAGCACGGTGGGCAAGCGTTTGCGCTGACCCAGTGGCGAGATCCCGCCGGCGACGTACCCGGTGGCCCGCTCGGCGGCCGCCACCTCGGCCATCCGCGCCTTCTTGCCGCCCACCGCGGCCGCCAGCGCCTTGAGGTCCAGCTGGGCCGTCACGGGCACGATCCCGACCGTCAGACTGCCGTCCACTTCGGCCAGCAGCGTCTTGAACACCCTGGCCGGGTCCAGGTTCAGCGCTTCGGCCGCTTCGAGCCCGTACGAGGCGTGCCGGGGGTCGTGGTCGTACGCGTGCAACGTGTGGGGGACGCGTTGCTTGGTCAGCAGTGCTGTGCCCGGAGTGCCCTTACCCGCCATGTGTCGGAGCTTACGGGCGGGAATTCCGGGCCTTACAAGGGTGTTTGAACCGACGTGCTGACCGAGCAGATCACCAAGCCGAGGGTCCTCCGGGCGACCAGCCGGCCGATTTCACCCCGCGTATCCTCTAAGGGGTCGCGAGCGACCGGACCCAAGATCGCCGGTCGGTGGGAAGGGAGTGCGGTGCCGGGCACCGAGACTCAGGTGAGCAAACAACCGGAGAGCGCGCAGGAGCTGGCCGCCCGTTTCGAGCGGGACGCCATGCCCCTGCTGGACCAGCTGTACTCGGCCGCGTTGCGGATGACCCGAAACCCAGCGGACGCGGAGGACCTGGTCCAGGAGACGTTCCTGAAGGCCTATGGCGCGTTCGCGTCGTTCTCCGAGGGCACGAACCTCAAGGCGTGGCTCTACCGGATCCTCACCAACACCTATATCAACGGCTACCGCAAGCGGCAGCGTCAGCCCCTGCAGCAGCCGACGGAGGAGATCACGGACTGGCAGCTCGCCCAGGCCGAGTCGCACACGTCGAGCGGGCTGCGGTCGGCCGAGGTCGAGGCCATGGACCGGTTGCCGGACGACGACGTCAAGCAGGCGCTGCAGCGGCTGCCGGAGGAGTTCCGGCTGGCGGTGTACCTCGCCGACGTCGAGGGATTCGCTTACAAGGAGATCGCCGAGATCATGGGAACCCCGATCGGGACGGTGATGTCCAGGCTGCACCGTGGGCGCCGTCAGCTCCGCGACATGCTGGCCGACGTCGCCAAGGAGCGGGGTTTCCTCCGGTCCGGCGCTGCGGAGGTGGCGGGGTCATGAGCTGCGGAGACCACCACGACACGGACTGCTCCGAAGTCCTCAACGAGGTGTGGCTGTTCCTGGACGGCGAGTGCAACCAGGAGCGCAAGGCGCTGCTCCAGCAGCATCTCGACGAGTGCAGCCCCTGCCTGCAGGAATACGGCCTCGACGAGCACTTGAAGGCGCTCCTGCACAAGAAGTGCGGTGGTGAGCACGCCTCGGCCGAGTTCAAGGAACGGCTGCGGGCGTCCATCCGCCAGACCGTGATCAGCCAGGGCGGCGTCACCGTCGAGGTGACCGAGACCCGGGTGGAGACCCAGTCGTAAGCCGAAGGCCCCGGAATCCCGGGGCCTTCGTCGTGTCACGTGTTGGGGCGCTTGCCGTGGTTGGGTCCGCGCTTCTTACGGTCGCGACGCTTGCGGGCGCGCTTCGACATGCGAGTCTCCTACTACAAAAGTTACCGGTCGATCCATTGTGACAGGTGTGCGCGGGACGCTTTGACCGTGGTTGGATTGCCGCGGGACTTCACGGGAAGGGGCCGCGGCATGGCCGAGAAGATCGAAGCCGAGATGGTCGCCAATGTGCTCAAGGTGGTCGCGCACGAGGGCCAGCAGCTCGCCGAGGGGGACACGGTGGTGCTGCTCGAGTCGATGAAGATGGAGATCCCGGTGATCACCGAGTCGGCCGGCCGGCTGACCCGGATCGCCGTGAAAGAGGGCGATGTGGTGCAGGAGCACGACCTCATCGCGGTTATCGATTAGCACTGGATAGGACGGCTCGAACAACACGGTGACTACCCTCGCCGATCTGCTCGCCGAGCACACCGGGCTGCCCGGTGGCGCGGTCGACCACCTGCAGAAGGTGGTCGCGGAGTGGCAGCTGCTGTCCGACCTGTCCTTCGCCGACTTCCTGATGTGGGTGCCGTACGTCCCGGACGCCGAGCACGACGAGGGCGAGTTCCTCTGCGTCGCGCACGCCCGGCCGACCACGGCGCCGACCGCGCACCCCGAGGACGTCGTAGGCACGTTCATCAAGGCCGCGGACCACCCGCAGCTGCGGCGCGCGGTGCTGGAGCGGCGGATCTGCCGCGAGGAGGATCCGCACTGGTACCTGGGCGTGCCGGTGCGCCGAGAGACGATCCCGGTGGTCTACGACGGTTCGGTGATCGGGGTGCTGTCCCGGGAGACCAACCTGGCCGTGCCGCGGGTGCCGAGCCCGCTGGAGATCGCCTACCTGGGCAGTGCCGGCGACCTGTGCCAGATGGTCGCGGACGGCACGTTCCCGAGCATGGAACCGTCCGCCGACGTGCACACCAGCCCCCGAGTGGGGGACGGCCTGATCCGGCTGGACGCCAACGGTGCGGTCATCTTCGCGTCGCCGAACGCCCTGTCGGCCTACCACCGGATGGGGCACGCGGCGGACCTCGTCGGCGTCCGGCTGGCCCCGCTGACCCGTTCGCTGATAGCCGATCCTTTTGATGCCACCGAAGTCGCGCAACGCATATTGGCCGCGATCGACGGCCAGCCGTCCATGCGGACCGAGGCGGAGTCCCGGCGCGGGGCGGTGGTGCTGTTCCGAGCCCTGCCGTTGCGCCCGATGGACACCCCAGCGGGTGCTTTGGTGCTGGTCAGGGACGTTACCGAGGTCAAACGGCGGGACCGGGCGCTGCTGTCCAAGGACGCCACCATCCGCGAGATCCACCATCGGGTGAAGAACAACCTCCAGACCGTGGCGGCGTTGCTGCGTTTGCAGTCCCGGCGGAGCAACAGCCCTGAGGCCAAGGCCGCGCTGGCCGAGTCGGTTCGCCGGGTGGCGGCCATCGCGATGGTGCACGAGACCTTGTCGGTGTCCGTGGACGAACGCGTCGACCTGGACAAACTGCTGGACAAGGTGATTCCGGTGGTCGGCGACGTGGCCGTGGCCGAGTCGCACGTGAAGGTCCGGCGGAGCGGGCAGTTCGGGATCGTGTCGGCCGAGCTGGCCACGCCGTTGGTGATGGTTCTGACGGAACTGGCGCAGAACGCGATCGAGCATGCATACCCGGCCGGCCAGTCCGGCGAGGTCACGCTGTCCGCCGAGCGCTCGGCGCGGTGGCTGGACATCGTGATCTCCGACGACGGGAAGGGCCTGCCGCGCGGATTCTCACTGGAGCGGACCGACGGGCTGGGGCTGCAGATCGTGCGGACCCTGGTGGAGTCGGAGCTGCGCGGGTCTTTGTCGCTTCGGCGCCGCCAGCCTCGCGGTACGGAGGCTGTGCTGCGGGTGCCCTTGTCTCACCGCCGCTAGCCTCCGCTCGGCCCATAACCCAGACTTTGGGCCTGTGCCGTGCGGGAATGGTTATGTGTGAATGGGTGTGAATGGGTGGGTGTCAAGAATGCCTGAAGCCCGGTACCAACTGTCGGTACCGGGCTTCAGGTGCTTTTGGTATTCGCGGTATTCGCAGAAGCGTCAGGCGTTGCTGCGCGCCCGGGTGCGAGCGTTGCGCCGCTTCAGGGCACGTCGCTCGTCCTCGCTCATTCCGCCCCATACGCCAGCGTCCTGGCCACTTTCGAGGGCCCAGGACAGGCAAGAGGAGGTGACGGGGCAGCGGTGGCAAACGCCCTTCGCCTCGGCTATCTGCAGCAGCGCAGGACCACTGTTTCCAACGGGGAAGAACAGCTCGGGGTCCTCGTCACGGCAGGCCGCGCGGTGGCGCCAGTCCATCTTTCCTAGCTCCTTGCCAGGCGCGCTTCGGCGCGCCAGTCGTCGTCATTCGGTCGTTCGGGGTGCTTGTGAATGCTTTCACGAACCAGCCGGATGTCAAGGGGTCTTCTGCAACCCGGTGAGTGAACTCACCCGAAAGATCGACGTCGGCGCGTATCTGGCGACCGTGCGCGACCTCATGTCGCCCGGTCGTGCTCTCAAGATCCCGGCGGTGCCTACAACGCCACTGTCAGGGCTTTCGGAACCGACGTGAACTCGACGTTCGTGCGCTCGCCGACCAGGTCACCGTCCACCTGCAGGCGCACCGGCTCCTCCGCCGTGACACGTATCGATTCGACATCGTCGCGCCGCAACAGCTTCCGGCCGTGCTGGTTTCCCCGCTTGGACACGGCCTGGCGCAGGGCCCGGGCGACGGTCGGGAACCGCAGGGTGCTCAGCGAGTACAACCCCAGACCGCCATCGAAAGTACACCCGGCGTTCAGATGCACCGGACGGTTGCCCAGGTAGGACCAGGGATCGGTGTTGGACACGAACGCCATCCGCATGCCCTGGTGCGGCTGCTCTCCCGGCAGTTCGATCTGCAGCTGTGGCTGGCCGTGCGCGGGCCGCAAGTACGTGGCCATGGCGATCCGGGCGTACAGCCACGGGCTGGTCTGCTTGCCGCGCTTGCGGTCCACCCCGGCCACCACGTCCGCGTCCCAGCCCACACCGGCGTTGAACGTGAAGTACCTGGAATCTGTTCCCCAGGAGGCGCGGCCCAGACCCACGGTGCGGCTGCGGCCCTCCTCGAGGGCGGTCAACAGCACCCCGGTGGCCTCCACCGGGTCGCGCGGAAGGCCCAGGGCGCGGGCGAAGACGTTCGCAGACCCACCCGGCACGACCCCCAGCATCGGGGCGTTCCGGCTGGTCAACAGGCCGTTGACGACCTCGTTGACGGTGCCGTCGCCACCGTGCGCCACCACCAGGTCGACGCCCTCCTCGGCGGCCTTCGCCGCCGCGGCCATCGCGTGACCCCGGTAGTCGGTCTCGATGACGTCCAGCTTCACCTCGCTGGCCAGCGCGTGCGCAAGCACGTCACGGCCCGCCGGCGTGGTCGCCGTCGCCTGAGGGTTCACCACCAGCACTGCTCGCATTACCGCAGCGTAAAACAGTGCGTAGACACCTTCGTCCAGCACGGGTATCGATCGAGGGGCATGGAGTAACCCATCCGAGTCAAGTCATGCCTGCCTGTGATCGGACTCCCTTCGTCCTGACACCGGTTCCCGCTGTCGTGACGAGTGCACCCGGAACGACCAAATCCCGCTCGTGACGACTGTGCTGGCAGGCCGACCCCGCAAGCGGGCCCGCCCCCGCCCAGTAGATCTTCCCTCGTCGGGCGTCTCGATGGGACCGTCCGTATGGGTGGCATACCATCGGGTACCACGTACCGAACGTCACAATCGCGTTCCTACCAGGAAGTTTTCCGTGACCACGAACACATCCGTGCCCGGCACGGTCAAGGCCGCCGGCGCGCTCGTCGGCCTCGAGGGACTGGCGGGCATCGCGTTCGCGGTGATCCTGCTGATCGGCGGCAGCTCCGGTCCCGGCCGCAACATCTACGGCGAGGCCGGCTACTTCACCGTGATCTTCGGCGGCGTGCTCGCCTGCGGGATCGGGCTGTGGCTCGGCAAGCGCTGGGCGCGCGGGCCGGCGATCGCGATGCAGATCCTGTTGCTCGGCGTGGCCTATTACGCGATCGGGCCGTCCGGCCAGCCGCTTCTGGGCGGTCCGGTGGCGGTGTTGTGCATCGTGGCGCTGGTTCTGTTGTTGCGTGCGCCTTCGCGCGCATGGGCGGACGGTGTCACGGGAGAAGACGCGAAGTAAACAAAACCGACTTTCGACGGGTTTCGCCCCATCGGTCACTCGGGTGACGCTAAGTGCGTACCTGATTCCACCCTGCAGCGGCTTCCAGCCGCGGAATCGAGTGATCCGTAATGAAGCTCGTTCGCTTTGGCATGGCAATTTCCGGTGTGGCAATGGCAATTCTGGGCGCCGTGACGCCGACCGCCACCGCCGGTGAGGCCGCGCCGATGATCATCGGTGGCGGGAACGCGTCCAACGCACCGTGGGCCGCCCGCCTGTTCGTCAACGGGCAGCAGAACTGCTCGGCGACGATCATCGCGCCGCAGTACATCCTGACCGCCAAGCACTGCGTCGCCTCGGCCGGCACGTACACGTTCCGGATCGGCAGCCTGGACCAGACCTCCGGCGGCCAGACCGCGACCGGCACGACCATCACCCGCAGCAGCGCGGCGGACCTGGCGATCGTCAAGCTGAACCGGTCGGTCCAGGCGACCTACTCGCCGCTCGGCTCGTCCTCCGACGTCGCGAACGGCCAGACCGTCCAGGTCTTCGGCTGGGGCGCGACCTGCACCAACCAGCCCGAGATCAACTGCCAGTCGCGGCTGCTGAAGGTCGCCAACGTCGTCGTGACCAACACCGCGTGCCGCGACGCCTACAACGGCATCGCCGTGTGCGCCCGCCGCGGCAACGGAATCACCGCGGGCGGCGACTCGGGCGGTCCGATGTTCGGCAACGGCAGGCAGATCGGTGTCGCGTCCACAAGCGACCGTGCCACCACGACCGCCTACACCAACATCACCCGCTACCGCGACTGGATCCGGTCGGTCGCGGGCGTCTGAG
>CBIMJO010000424.1:0-7655 GCA_966244135.1 uncultured Actinocrispum sp.
GGGCCGCGAGCTGTTCCTCTCGGACACGACGATCAAGTCGCACGTCACGCGCATGCTCTCCAAGCTCGGCGTGAACTCACGCGTCCAGGCCGTCGTGCTGGCCTACGAGACCGGGGTGATCCGGCCGGGCAGCTGGCCCGGTCGGACCGGCTCGGGCCGGTCGAAGCTGCGCTGGCCGGGCAGGCTCGGGTTGCGCGGCTCCACCCGCGGCGCCTGGTAGGTCGTCGGCGCCGGTGGGGGTTGCGGAGCGGCCGGGGCCCGGTACTCGGCCGGCGGCTGGGTGTGCGTCGGGGGCGGCGGAGTGACCGGCGGCGGTGGGGCCGCGGGCTGCTCCGGTTCCGCCGGCTTGGCCACCTGGCCCGCCGTCGCGGCCGCGGTCGTCGTGGACGACCGGGACACGACCATGGTCGGATCGAGCTTCTTGTGCGTCGGCGTCCCGCTGTCGAACCCGGCCGCGATCACGGTGACCCGCACCTCGTCGCCGAGCGAGTCGTCGATGACCGTACCGAAGATGATGTTCGCCTCGGGGTGCGCGGACTCCTGGACCAGCGAGGCCGCCTCGTTGATCTCGAACAGGCCGAGGTCCGAGCCGCCCGCGATGGCCAGCAGCACGCCGTGCGCGCCGTCCATGGAGGCTTCCAGCAGCGGCGAGTTGATCGCCTTCTGCGCGGCCTGCATGGCCCGGCCCTCACCGCGGGACGAGCCGATGCCCATCAGCGCGCTGCCCGCGCCGGACATGACGCTCTTCACGTCGGCGAAGTCCAGGTTGATCAGACCGGGGGTGGTGATCAGGTCGGTGATGCCCTGGACACCGGACAGCAGCACCTCGTCCGCCGACCGGAACGCGTCCATCAGGCTCACGCCGACGTCGCCGAGCTGCAGCAGCCGGTCGTTCGGGATGACGATGAGCGTGTCGCACTCGTTGCGCAGCTCTGTTATCCCCTCTTCGGCCTGCCGCGCGCGGCGCTTGCCCTCGAAGGAGAACGGCCGGGTGACCACACCAATAGTGAGTGCGCCGAGCTTGCGCGCGACCGAGGCGACCACGGGGGCACCACCGGTACCCGTGCCACCGCCCTCGCCCGCGGTCACGAAGACCATGTCGGCCCCCTTGAGGACCTCCTCGATCTCCTCACGGTGGTCTTCGGCGGCCTTGTGGCCGACTTCGGGGTTGGCACCGGCACCAAGGCCACGGGTCAGCTCACGACCGATGTCCAGCTTCACGTCGGCGTCGGACATCAGCAGGGCTTGCGCGTCGGTGTTCACCGCGATGAACTCGACGCCCTTGAGGCCGACCTCGATCATTC
The DNA here is from genome assembly GCA_966244135.1 of uncultured Actinocrispum sp. Classification (GTDB taxonomy): domain Bacteria; phylum Actinomycetota; class Actinomycetes; order Mycobacteriales; family Pseudonocardiaceae; genus Kibdelosporangium. The sequence goes on from CBIMJO010000424.1 coordinate 1,305, forward strand.
GGTTGACGGCGTTGACCCCGCCGCCGCCGATACCGACGACCTTGATCACCGCCAGATAGTTGTGCGGGGGCGTCATCGGTTCCGCCTTCCTCCAGTCTTGGGCTCACACATGGACACGCCGTCCGGCGGCCACGCAAACCCTCAACCTCAACCAGAGATCCAGAGTCATGTCAACCCCGTACGTCTTCCCGCAGGACGTTAAGCACCCAACGGGCCCGGGTCCAGCCACCACGCCGTATGTGACCGAGCCGATCCTCGATGATCACCCGTATCCACTACCGCCCGGCAGTCGCGGAAAGGATATCGAGATCCGCCGGGGAGCGGTGATTCACCGCCCACGGACCGGAACGTCCACACAGGACGACCAGCGCGGGCGTTGCGGCGAGTTCCTGTCCAAGATCACATGGACACGTTTCACCAAACACCCATAACCTGCGGAAAGTCACCAACAGCAACCAGGGAGGTACTTTGCGCGCACGTGTGCTGATCAGGTCATTACTGGGTCTGGCCGCCGTCGCGGCCGGTGTCACGCTCACCATCACCGCCGGTTCGGCCCAGCCCGGACCACCCCCGGCCAGCGCTCCCAAGGCCGCCGCACAGGTCGACGCCGGTCCCCAGCCGCCGCCTGCGGCCCTCGCGGCCCAGGTCAGGAACGCCGCACCGGGCCATGAGCTGGGCAAAGGCCCATCGCTGAGCGTGGACGAGGTGGCCACGGCGGGAGCAAAGGCCCCGGCCGTGCGGCTGACGATCTCGGGCACGTTCCCCATCCGCGACCTGGACCCCACCGTGCTTGTCGACAACACACCGGTCGGCCGGGGCATCACCGCAGCTGACGCCAGGTCCCTGCGGGTGGCTGTCGGCGATCCGTCGGTGCTCAAGACCGGGGCGGTCGTGGCTTATCGCTACGGCACCGGGCCAGTCACCGTCGTCGGCGCGCTCACCAAGGGGGTCAAGTGAAACGCGTGCTCACCGCGCTGGGCGCGGCCATATTGGTGCCGTTGGTTCCGTTCACGGCCACGGCTGCTGATGTGCCCGACCCATTGGCCCCGGGCTCACACCAGGTTTCCGAGGTTGGCTACACCCTGGGCGACACGGCGTTCCAACCGCCGAACTTTCCCGGTCCGGTCGAGCTGACCGGTCAGGCCTACTACCCCACAGACGTGGACAACGGTCCGTACCCCACTGTCGTCCTGCTACACGGGCGCCACTCGACCTGCGTGATCGAGGGGCAGCCGTACCCGTCGGGTGAGTGGCCCTGCCCCGCCAACGGCAAGCCGATCCCGAGCTACCTCGGCTACGGCGAACTGGCGCGCAACCTGGCGAGCCACGGGTACTCCGTCATCTCCGTCAGCGCCAACGGCATCAACTCGGCCGATTCGATGGACCCGTCCTATGGCCAACCGGCCCGGGGCGAGCTGGTGCTGAAGCACCTGGACCTGCTGAAGCAGTGGAGCCAGCAGGCCGGCGGGGCACTGCCGCAGAACGTGGCCAAGTCGTACGACCTCACCAAGGTCGGTGTGATGGGGCACTCGCGCGGTGGCGAAGGTGTAGTCAATGCCGTCGACTTGAACTCACAACGGGAACAGCGGTATGGCATCAAGGCCCTACTGCCGCTGGCGGCGACCGACTTCGAACGCCGTATTCCTACGGGTGTCGCCATGGCCGCGTTGGAGCCGACGTGCGACGGTGACGTCTCGGATCTCCAGGGTGTGCACTACTACGACGACGGCCGCTACCGCATTGCCACAGACCCTGCGGCGCGTCACGTGATCACCGTGTTCGGCGCCAACCACAACTACTTCAACAGTGTGTGGTCGGACAGCTCGGGCCTGCCGGGGTCCGGCGACGACTGGGGCTACACGAACTCTCCGAACTCCCCGTGCTCACCGGGCACGCCTACGCGTCTGACGGAACAACAGCAGCGCACAGCCGGAACGGCGTACATGGGCGCGTTCTTCCGCTACGCCCTAGGTGGCGAGTCCGCGTTCGCGCCGCTGTTCAACGACAGCGAATCCGTGGCGGCGCTGGGCAAGGTGCTCGTGTCGTACTCGCCGCCCTCGGCCTCCGGGCGTCGCTTGGACGTCAACCGGTTCGCGGGCTGGCGCCTGGTCGGTCCGAACGACCTCGGCGGGCAGACCACGACGAGCGGGAAGCTGACCACGAAGCCCTGCGGTAGCGGGACGGACGCGTACGGGTCGTGCCTGCGCTGGGGCCAGGCCAGCAGCCTGCGGGAACCGCATCGCGGGTTCGGGTTCGGCGGGGTGCAGGCGCAGTCGGTGAGCTGGACGGCCACCGATGCCGTGCTGGCCAACGGCATTCCCGAGCAGCGCGGGGATGTCCACGGCTACAAGGCGATCCAGTTCCGCGCGGCGGTCGACTACACCAGTGAACTCAACAAACCTGGTGCGGCGCAGGATCTGCACGTGACGGTCACGGATGCCAGCGGCCACACGGCTTCGGCGCCGGCAAGCCAGTTCGGCACGGGCCTGGAGTACCCGCCGACCAACGCGGCCGACGACGTGGTCCCGCACCTGCTGCTGAACCAGGTCCGGATCCCGTTGAGCGCCTTCACCGGCGTGGACCTGACTCAGGTCCGGTCGGTCGGCCTGGCCTTCGACGCCACCTCAAGCGGCACCCTCACCCTCGCCGACCTGTCGTTCACCGACTAGGACGCGACTGTGGGCAGGTCGGGCGCGGACACGTCGTACGTCTTGCCCGGCCGGGTCAGCAGCGCGGCCAGCACCATCGCCTTGCGTTCGGTGTCCGCGCTGTTGCCCCACTTCACCACGCGGCCGTCGGTCAGCGTCAGCTGGACGCTGCCGGCGGTCTGCGCGGACAGGCTGACGACCATGTTCCGCAGCTGCTGCGGAATCCTTGCCAGCACGTCGACAACGGCGTGTGTCGCGGGATCCGCGGGGTTGATGTTGGCGACCTCGATCGATGGCAGTCCCGTCGGTACTGCGGGTATGGTGGCGAAGTCCGTGCCACTGCCGTCGACCATGTGCACGCCGTCGGGCCGTTTAACGAAACCAACGGGATCACGTTCGTGCACGGTGATGACCACAGTCGTAGGCCAGGACCGTTCCACGTCGACCTTGGCCACCCGAGGCAGCGTCGCCACGCGTTTGACGATCTCGTCGGTGTCCAGGCGCACCAACGGGGTGCCCATCTCCACCGCGGCCACCTGACGGACCTGTTCGGGCGTCAGGCCTTGAGTGCCCTCGACCTCGACGTTGTGCACACCGAAAACACCGGTGAACAGCAACAGGTACAGCGAACCGAGGATGGCCAGGAACACGACCAGCACGGTCCACCGGCGCATCAGCGCACGCCGGCGGGTGGGCCGCAGCCGGTCCCGTTTCTCCCGACGCGCCCGCGCCGCCGCACCCGCAGTGGACGGAGTACGGCGGCGATCGGGTCGCGTCGGCGTTGTCATGCCTGTTCCGCCTCTCCGGATTTAACCCTTTGGGTTGCGTTGAGGTGGCATAGTCCAGTTCGGTACGTGCCGGTGGCTGGGTTGCGTCCCGTTCCCCTTAGGTGCGGTTGGGAGCCACGCGACTCATGCAGGCCTGCGGTCATGCGCGGTCCAGGGCGGCGATCAGCTCGGGGCCGAGGGAAGTGACGTCACCCGCGCCCATTGTCAGTACCAGGTCCCCGTCGGTCACCAGACCGGCGACCAGGTCGGGCACCTTGTCGAACGCGGGCTCGTAGTGCACGTAGTCGCTCGACAACGGCACGGCGTCGGCGATCAGCGCGCCGCTCACCCCGGGCTCCGGGGCCTCGCGCGCGCCGAACACGTCCAGCACCACGACCTCGTCGGCCAGCGCCAGCGCCTCGCCGAACTCCTTGGCGAACGTGCGGGTCCGCGAGTAGAGGTGCGGCTGGAACACCACGACCACGCGGCCGCCCTGGGCCGCCGGGCGAACCGCCCGCAGCTGTGCGGCGACCTCGGTGGGGTGGTGCGCGTAGTCGTCGTACACGCGGACACCCCGCGAGCGGCCCTTGAACTCGAACCGCCGCCGTACCCCGCCGAACGCGGCCATGCCTTCCAGCAGGCCCTCCAGCGGCGCGCCGAGCTCGAGCCCGGCGAGCAGCGCCGCCAGCCCGTTGGCCGCCATGTGCTCGCCCGGCACCGCGATGCCGACCTCGATCTCCTTGCCCGCCAACGAGATCACCGCACGACCGGCGCCGTCGACCGGGTCGTAGGACAGCAGCTTGGCCGCGTCCTCGCCCTCGGCCGTCTTGCCGTAGCGGCGAACCCGGATACCGCGTGCCTCGGCCCGGTCGGCCAGCTCGGCCGCGCCCGGATCGTCCGCGCACGCGATCAGCACGCCGCCCGGCACGATCCGGTCCACAAAGGACTCGAACACCGCCGCGTAGGCCTCGGGGGTGCCGTGGTGGTCCAAGTGGTCCGCCTCGACGTTCGTGACCACCGTGACCGACGGCGAGAACGCCAGGAACGACCCGTCGCTCTCGTCCGCCTCGGCGACGAAGATCCCGCCGGTGCCCTGGTGGGCGTTGGCCCCGGACTCGTTGAGATCGCCGCCGATGGCGAACGACGGGTCCAACCGGCAGTGCTGTAGCGCAACGGTCAGCATCGACGTGGTTGACGTCTTGCCGTGCGTACCTGCGATGCACGCGACCCGGTGGCCGGCCATCAGGCCCGCGAGCGCCTCGGACCGGTGCAGCACGGTGATCCCGCGCCGCCGGGCCTCGACCAGCTCCGGGTTGTCCTCCTTGATCGCGGTGGACACCACCACCGCGCTCGGGCCGTCGGGCAGCAGGTCCAGGTTCTCCGCCGCCTGGCCGACCGCGATGTTCGCGCCCTGCGCCCGCAGCGCGAGCATGGTCCGCGACTCCTTGGCGTCCGACCCGGACACCGGCAGGCCGCGGGCCAGCAGGATCCGCGCGATGCCGCTCATCCCGGCGCCGCCGATGCCGACCAGGTGCGCCCTGGACAGCACCTCGGGGGTCTCCGGGCTCTCGATGTCTCCGATCGCGCTGCTCACTTGCCCACCACGTCCAGCACCATCCGGGCCAGCACGTCCGCCGCGTGCTTGTGCCCGGTGTTCATCGTCGCCTGGCTCATCGCCTCCAGCTGCCGCGAGTTGGTCATCAGCGGAAGCACCGTCTCCCGCACCTTCTCCGGGGTCAGGTCGGCGTCGTCGATCATCAGCGCGCCACCGGCCTTGACCACCGGCAGGCCGTTGAGCGCCTGCTCGCCGTTGCCGTGCGGGAGCGGCACGAAGATCGCCGGGAGGCCGACCGCGGACACCTCGGCCACCGTCATCGCGCCGGACCGGCACAGCACCGCGTCGGCCGCGGCGTAGGCCAGGTCCATCCGGTCCACGTAGGGCACCGGCACATACGGCGGGGCACCCGGAACCTGTTGCACCGCAACGGTGTTCTTCGGCCCGTGGACGTGCAGCACGCCCACCCCGGCCCGGGCGAACTCGGCGGCCAGCGGCGACACCGCGTTGTTGATCGAGCGCGCACCCTGCGAACCGCCGGTGACCAGCAGGGTCGGCGCGGTCGGGTGCAGCTGGAAGTACTGGCGGGCCTGGGCCCGCAGCGCGGCCCGGTTGAGCTCGGTGATGGACGCCCGCAGCGGGATGCCGATCACCTCGGCGTCCGCCAGGCCCGAGTCCGGCACGGCCGCGGCCACCTTGACGGCGAACTTGGCGCCGACCTTGTTGGCCAGCCCGGCACGCGCGTTGGCCTCGTGCACGACGATCGGCGTGCGGCCGCGCGCGGCCAGGTAGGCGGGCAGCGCCACGTAGCCGCCGAACCCGACGACGACGTCCGCGCCGACCCGTTCGAGCACCGCGCGGGTGGCCTTGATCGCGCCGCGCACGTTCAACGGCAGTTTGAGCAGGTCCAGCGTGGGCTTACGGGGCATCGGCACCGGCGGGATCATCTCCAGCGGGTAGCCCCGCGCCGGCACGATCTTGCCCTCCAGGCCCTTCTCCGTGCCGAGGGCGACCACCCGGGCGTCCGGCCGGGCCCGCATGACCGCGTCGGCCAACGCGAGGGCCGGCTCGATGTGCCCGGCCGTGCCCCCTCCGGCCACGACGACACATGGTCCCTGGTTAATGACGTCCTCCTTCGTCCGCACGCGGGTGGCCGGCGCGGCCCTGTGCGGAACGACGACGGTGTTCCGGTACCGGAACGCTGCGACGAGTCCTGCGACGCTCCTGAGGCTGACGCTCCGCCGGGCCGCCCCGCCCGGCGACCTTGCTCGGCCGCCCGGCCGCGCGTGGCGGCGTGGACGGTCGCACCGGTTTCTTCCTCGCGGGCGGGTTGTACACGTCGGGTGCGGGCAGCTTCAGCAGCCGGCCGAACCGACCTGGT
>CBIMJO010000425.1:0-7655 GCA_966244135.1 uncultured Actinocrispum sp.
ACCCGTCGCTATAAGCCAGCACCAACCCCACCACGCACAAACCCCCACCTATCCACACCCCCTTGGCCAGGCATTTCACCCCCACCCGTCCGGACCGCAGCCCCAGGTCCAGCCCCACTAGGTCGATCAAAAACCCACACCCACCCAACCACCCGCCATAACCCAACGCCCACGCCGCCTGACAAACCCGCCACTCGCAAACCCCACCTATCCACAGCCACTCGCACCCCCTTGGCCAGGCCTTTCACCCCTACTAGGCTGGACCTGGGGCCGCCCCCGGGAGTGGTGGGGGCTGGGTTGGCGGGGATGGGGATGTGGATCGCCGTTGAGAATGTTGGGTTTTGTGTTGGGTGGGGTTGAGATGGCCGTGAATGGTCAGTTCTTGGTATTTCTTCGAACAGAACTGCGAACCCGGTCTGTTTTTGGGGCTGAGTGCCAAAACCCCTAGAGCGCGGTAAAACGCATAGCCGGGTCGCCCGAAACGCCGCGAGGGCGATCATCCGGGTCTGGCTCCCGGTCAAGTGCGCTGGCGCGACGTCGGCGAAGTCCGCGCACACCAAACACCCGCCGCCCCGAAAGGGGACGGCGGGTGGGCGTGGTTCTCAGGTCAGGCCACGCCGTCGCGGCGGGCGGCCTCGGCGACCGCGGCGGCCACCTCGGGCGCCACGCGCGGGTCGAGCGCGCTCGGCATGATGTGGTCGGCGTCGAGGTCGTCGAGGGCCACCGCCGCGATCGCCTCGGCCGCGGCCAGCTTCATGTTCTCGGTGATCCGGGTCGCGCCCGCGTCCAGCGCGCCGCGGAAGATGCCCGGGAACGCCGTGACGGTGTTGATCTGGTTCGGGAAGTCGCTGCGGCCCGTCGCCACGATCGCCGCGTGCCGGCGCGCCACGTCCGGGTGCACCTCGGGGTCCGGATTGGACAGTGCGAACACCACGGAGTTGGGCGCCATGCTGGCGATCAGCTCCTCGGGCACCTGCGAGGACGACAGGCCGAGGAAGACATCCGCGCCACGCAAGGCTTCCGCGATCCCGCCGCGCAGCCCGCTGGCGTTGGTGACCTGCGCCATCTCCTCCTTGATCCAGTTCAGGCCGTCCCGGCCGGCGTGGATGATCCCGCGCGAGTCAAGCAGGGTCACCTCGCCGACGCCCGCGGCGATCAGGATCTTGGCGCACGCGATGCCGGACGAGCCCGCACCCGCGACGACCACCCGTTCCGACCCCAGTTCGCGGCCGAGAACCCTTGAGGCGCCTTGCAAAGCGGCGAGCACCACGACCGCGGTGCCGTGCTGGTCGTCGTGCATGACCGGGCAGTCCAGCGCCTCGATCAGCTTCGCCTCCAGCTCGAAGCAGCGCGGCGCCGAGACGTCCTCCAGGTTCACCGCGCCGAACGACGGCCGCAGGCGCACCAGGGTCTCGACGATCTCGTCCACGTCGGTCGTGTTGAGCACCAACGGGATCGAGTCCAGCCCGCCGAACGTCTTGAACAGCGCGGACTTGCCCTCCATCACGGGCAGCGAGGCGGACGCGCCGATGTCGCCGAGCCCGAGCACCGCGGTGCCGTCGCTGACCACTGCGACGAGCCGGTGCGTCCAGGTGTACTTCGCGGCGAGCGCGGGGTCGGCCGCGATGGCGCGGCTGACCTTGGCGACGCCGGGCGTGTAGGCGATGGCGAGCGTGCGCGGGTCCGAGATCGCCCGGGGCACACCGATGTCGAGCTTGCCGCCCTCGTGCGCGGCGAAGATCTCCTCGTCCGTTATCGGGTCGCCCAAGTCGTTCACGGTCCGGTCGTTGGTTGCAGTCACGGCATCCTCACTGTCCGTTGCAGCTGATGGGGTACGACAGCGTTCTGGTCCGGCGCGGTGGCGCCAGAGGTGTCGAACGGCGTCGACCGCCGGGGCGGCCCACCAGTGGTCAGGCGGGGCGTCCGCGGACGCTGCGGTCCGGTAAGTGTGTCAGGTCCGTTGTGCAGTGTCTGCGGTGGGGATCACAGTTTTCGCCATGATTTCCGCACGTCAGAACCGAAATTCGCAAGACGTCCGTCCGGTTTGTACATCCCCGCGCAGGTGGGCGGTCTCGGAATCGGTTCGGTATCTAGACTGCTGAGCCATGCAGGTACGGGAGCTGGCGATCGCGGGTGTGTACGAGTTCGCGCCGAAAAGCTTTGGCGACAACCGGGGTCTGTTCACCGCCCCGTTCCAGGGCGAAGTGTTCGAGAGGACCATGGGTCACCCGCTGAGACTCGGGCAGACCAACCACAGTGTGTCCAGACGCGGGACCATCCGCGGCGTGCACTTCGCCGACACCCCACCGGGACAGGCGAAGTACATCTACTGCCCGAGCGGATCGATGCTGGACGTGATCGTGGACATCCGGGTGGGCTCGCCGACGTTCGGCAAATGGGTGTCGGTGGTGCTGGACGCGCAGAGCTACAAGGCGGTGTACGTGCCGGAGGGTCTCGGGCACGGGTTCGTCGCGCTGGAGGACGACACCTCGATGAGCTACCTGTGCTCGACCGGCTACAACCCCGGCGCGGAGCACGGCATCACCCCGCTGGACCCTGCGCTGGACCTGCCGTGGCCCCGGGACATCGAGCCGGTGCTGTCGGAGAAGGACGTCAAGGCGCCGACCCTCGCCGAAGCCCAGGCCGCCGGGCTGCTGCCGACCTACGAGGCCTGCCAGGCCCACTACGCCTCGCTGCTGGACAACCGGGTGATGACCACACCGAGCACCTCGGCCAGCCCGAGCTGATTCGAGTCTGTGGACGCGAACTCGTTGTCCCCGACCACGAAGTAGCCCTCCCGCACCACCCGCTTGATCGACAGCTGCCCGGGCCGGCCGGGCCATCGGACCAACGCGATGTCCCCCGGCCGCGCCCGGCTGGTCCGCCGGACGAGCACGACGTCACCGTCACGGAGCGTGGGCGCCATGCTGGGCCCGCGCACGGTCACACGCCGTAGGGGCCACCAGCCCAGTGGGTGCGCCAACGATCACCTCCGCCTGCCGGGCCCGAGGTCCGGTAGTAGGGTCCCCATTGTCGGAGCATCCGTTGTAAGAAGCGCGCCGAGGTGCGTGAACCTCGGCGCAGACTGCCCAGGGAGGCACCATGCGACTGTCGTCGCGGATCCGGGCGTTCGCGCGCCCACGCCTTGAGGCGACCGCTCACTGCGACCTGCCGTGTGGCGTTTACGACCCCGCACAGGCCCGCATCGAGGCGGAGTCCGTCAAGGCCATCCAGGAGAAGTACCAGGCCAACGAGGACCCCGAGTTCCGCACCCGCGCCATCCAGATCAAGGAGCAGCGCGCCGAACTCGTCAAGCACCACCTCTGGGTCCTCTGGACCGACTACTTCAAGCAGCCCCACTTCGACAAGTACCCCGAGCTGCACACCTTGTTCAACAAGGCCACCAAGGCCGCCGGTGCCGCCGGCGCCAAGGGCAGCATGGACCCCGCCAAGGGCCAGGAACTCCTCGACCTCATCGCCGAGATCGACAAGATTTTTTGGGAGACCAAGCAGGGCTGAGGTCAGGTGACCTTGAAAACGGCGTCTACCCGATCGGGTGGGCGCCGTTTTTGGTGAGCAACCCGATTTGGCCGACGGATATTTGGCCAGGGGTAGGCGGAGATGGTTGGACCTGCGGGGATCCGGGCTTGGGTATCGGCGGCCGGACTGCATGCGTGAGCCGAGGACGAGCATGGCGGGCCGTGATTTGCCATGGGCAGGCCAAGACTCCGGGCGACGCTGAGCTGCGCAGGGGTGTTATCGAGAACGGCTCGGCGTCAAGGCAGAGCTGAGCCGGACGGGGCGTGGTGGCCGGGTATTCAACCGAGGACTGTTCGGCCTCCCAGCGCAACCGAGCAGCGCGGAGGCACGGTGGCTGGATATCTGATCGAAGACCGGTTGGCCTCCAGGCGGCGTTGGGCTGTGGGGATGGCGGGCTGATATTCGATGGGGCACGTCGGGAGTTCGGGCAGGGTTGAGTGGTGGGGATGGTGGTGGGGTTATTCGTTTTCCAGGTCTTGGAGGATGTCGGCGGCGTCTTGGTTGCCGGTGGCGGCCAGGCGGCGGAGTTCGGGGATGTCGGAGTGGGTGCTGGCTATTTCGACGAGCATGTCCTCGGCGTCGGTGATGCCGTCGGCGGCCATCTGGCGGAGTTCGTCGGTGTTGCCGCGTTCGCCGAGCATCTCGATCAGGACGTCCTGGGCGTCGGTGTTGCCCCGGAATGCGAGGGTTCGCAGTTCGTCGAGGTCGCCGCGTTCCCTGGCGAGCTCTATCAGTTCGTCCGCGGCGTCGTCGTCGCCGCGTTGGTAGGCCGCCTCGCGCAGGTCCCACAGGTGTTCGGTCATGGGTTCGAGCCTGGCACCCCGGCGGAGCACACGCCAGACGGCGCCTATCCCTGTGGATAGACGCCGTCCGCGAATGGGAGATCAGCAGCTCAGGTTGCCGCCGGTGGGCACCCCGAGGATCTGCGCGAAGCGCGTGTAGCTGTTGATGCGGCTCTGGACCTGCGCCGGGTTGCCGCCGTTGCACTCGATGCTGCCGTTGATGCTGCGGATCGTCTCGCCGAAGCCCGCGCTGGTCACCATGGCGTTGTGCGGGGTCATCCGGCCCGGCCCGTTCTGGGTGTTCCAGTACCAGAGCCCGGTCTTCCAGGAGATCGCCGCGTCGGTCTGCACGAGGTTCGGGTTGTGCAGCAGGTCGATCTGCAGGAAGTCGCCGGCCGCCTTGTAGTTGAAGTTCCAGGACAGCTGGATCGGGCCGCGGCCGTAGTACGCCGCCACACCCGCGGGGCAGCCGTAGGACTGGCTGGTGTCGCAGTAGTGCGGGTAGTTGGCGGTGTTCTGCTCGACGATGTAGACCAGTCCGCCGGTCTCGTGGCTGACATTGGCCAGGAACGCGGCCGCTTCCTGCTTACGCACGGTGTCCGTGCCGGTCTTGGCGAACCCGGGGAACGCGCTCATCGCGGACACCAGGCCGCTGTAGGTGTAGAACCCGTTCCGCCCAGGGAACATCTGGTTGAACTGGGCCTCGCTGACCACGAAGTCACCGCCGCCCGGGGGCGGGTTGCCGCCGCCGTTGCAGCTGTACGGGTCCCAGTACCAGGTGCTGATCACCGGGTCGTAGCCCGGGTTGTCGTGCTCGGCGATGTAGAACTGGCCGTCGGTGTACTTCACGATCGCGCCGGTCGCGTAGAACTGCCCGGCCACCCAGTTCGGGTAGTCGCAGCCGGACGGCGGCGGGGTCCCGCCGCCACAGGCCCCTTGATCGGCCCAGACGTCGTGGTTGCCGGGGGTCTCGTTCTGCGTCCACCACTTGGCGGAGTAGTTGTGCCCGTTGTAGGAGGCCGTGTTCCCGCCGACGTAGACCTGGGATGCGCTCCAGGCCGCGACACAGGCGGGGGCGGCGGACGAGGTTGCCGGCAGGGCGACGGCCATGGCGCCGGCAGCAGCCAGCCCGGCCACCGCCGCCAGCAGGCGACGTAGTACCACGTGTACTCCTCGATGCAGGGGAAGAGGAAGCACGTCGACTGTACGCCAAATTGGTCTATACCAGTCAAGACCTGAATCGGACAGGTTAGACGATCAGTCACCCGGGGCACCCCGGCTGCATGCTGCTGAGACTGGCTTGGGCGCTGGTCACGATGCTGGCCAGGCGCCGTAGGGGACGATCTCCGGGCCACGCCCGGGTATTCACCGGATGACGCGTCATGCCCGGCCCAGCAGGGTTGGCGCATGAGAAAACTGCTCGCCACCGTGATGGCCGCCGCGGGTCTGCTGTTGTCCACCCAGATCGCCGCGGCGGAGGATGTTCCGTCGTTCTCCTACGAGGACTGTCCGGAACAGTTACCCCCGGGTGCCGTCGGCTGGCGCTGCGAAGTGCTGGTCGCCGACGGCACCGGCAAGTTCGGCGCCCTGGGCACCCTGAACCTCGGCCGCCAGCGGCTGACGTTCGCCGAGGGCCAGCTGAACGGCAAGTACGCCCAGGTTTTCGGCGCGCTGCGGGCGGAACCGACGACCGTGCCGGGTGGACTGTTCGGCAATAGGTTGGTACCACTGGCTTTCCAGGTGCAGTACGGCGGCTCGTCCGACTTCTACGGCCTCGGCTTCGTTGCCTTGAAGCTCAAGGTGATCAGCCCGCTGCTGCCCAGGACCTGTTTTATTGGTACGGATTCAGACCCAATAGTCGTCGCGCCGCAAACGCGGACCCAACCGGTCGAGGTCGCGCCGGGCGTCTACAAGGCGACTATGCAGGACAAGCGTTTTGCTATTCCGCGCGCGCACGGCTGCGGCATCTTCACCCGCATTGTCGAGCACCGTTTCGGCGTCCCCGCGGCGGCGGGCACGAACGAAATCACTCTTCCGACGTACACATCCATCAAGCAATACGACGCAAGTCACAGCTGAATCGCCGATATCCCGGCGCCAACGCTCCTACGATCGCGTGGTGACAGTCGAAAGAGACTCGGCGCTGTACATCCTGCGGCATGGCGAGACCGAATGGTCGGCTCTCGGCCGGCACACCGGCGTCACCGACATCGAGCTCACCGCGGCCGGCGAGCAGCAGGCCCGGCGCGCCGGGCTGGTCATCAGCGCACTGCGCGGCACCGCGGTCCCGCCCGCGCGGGTGTTCACCAGCCCGCGCAAGCGTGCCATCCGCACCGCGGAGCTGGCCGGGCTCGAGGTCGACGACACGCTCGACGAGCTGGCCGAGTGGGAGTACGGCGACTACGAAGGCCTGACCACCGAACAGATCCGCGAGTCCGTTCCCGGGTGGACGGTCTGGACGCACCCGGTGCCCAACGGCGAGGACGCGAAGGAAGTCAGCGACAGAGCCGACGTCGTCCTGGCCCGGGTGAAGGACCTGTTGCCCTCCGGGGACATCGTCCTGGTCGGCCACGGTCACTTCAGCCGCGTGCTGATCGCCCGATGGCTGAACCTGCCGACGGACCAGGGTGTCCACTTCGGACTCGACGCGGCCGGCACCGTGGTGCTGGACCACGAGCGCGGCGAGCCCCGCGTCGGCCGGCTGAACATCCCGCCCCTCGACCTGTCACGCAACGTGTTCGAAGTCGACTGACCCACCGTCACCAACGGCGCCCGCTCCCGCGGACCAGGGAGCGGGCGCCGTCGCATGCGGCGGCCATTTGGCGTAGCCGACACGAATCGTGCCGCGCTGTCGCGGGATCGGGCGGGGGTGCGGGTAGGTTTCCCGTCGCACGATCACCACTTTCGAGGAGCAGTCCGATGGGTACCTGGGACAAGGGTGCTTTCGACAACGACGACGCCGCGGACTTCAGCGGCGACCTGGACGATGCCGACCCCGGCGATCGGGTCGAGCTGATCCGGGAGGCGCTGGCCGCCGCCGCGGACAACAGCGACTACCTCGAGGTCACCGACGCCAACCAGGCACTCGCCGCCGCCGCGATCGTGGCCTCCCAGCAGCCCGACGGCCCCGAGGTCGACTCCGCCTACGGTCCGGGCTTCCTCGCCGGCGGCGGCACGATCGACCTGCCCGACGACTTCGTCGAGCTGTCCCTGCGGGCGATCGCGCGGGTGCTGGACGAGGAGTCCGAGTGGCGCGAGCTGTGGGAGCAGGCCGACGAGCTGGAGGAGGCGATCTCGGCGCTGGAGCCGATCCGGGCGGCGCTCAACCGCTAG
>CBIMJO010000426.1:0-7641 GCA_966244135.1 uncultured Actinocrispum sp.
GTCTCGTGCGTGTACCGGGCCTCGAACACCGACGGCGGCGGCTCGGAGTGCGGGTTCAGCGTGACCAGCCGGACGTCGTGCTCGCCGGACAGCACGTCGGCCATGGTCCAGGCGCGGATCGCCGGACCGGCCATCCGCTCGGTCACCGCGTCCGATGTGATCACCAAGATGTTGCGGCGCAACGCATACAGCTCGTCGAGGCCGAGCGTCTCGATCAACGTCTGGTGCGCCTGCAGGTACGGCATCTCCGGCGAGGCCGGTTCGAGGGCGTCGCGCATCAGCGGCAGCAGGTCGCCGTCCGACCGCACCCGCGCCGCCTGCTCGACCGCCCGCGACTCCTGCAGCGACGGCAGCAGCTCGACGAACTGGTCGATCGCGAACACCGCGGCCGCCGTGACCCGCGGGAACGCGATCGGGTCGGACAGGTCCGGGCCCTCGGGCCGTTTGGTGATCTCCAGCTGGGTCGCGTCCAGCTCGCCGCGGGCGGTGCCACGGCGGACGGCCAGCGCCAATGCCGCGGGCAGCACCTTGCCCAGGGTCTTTTCCGAGACGTTCTTGTACAGCGCGGCCAAGGCGTTGCGCTCCAACAGGAACGTCTCGCGCGACGAGTCCACAGTGGCCATTGAGCGGTGGTGCCGGTGGTAGGCGACCGACGCGGGCTCGTAGCGGACCCGCCAGCCGCGCAGGTTCAGCCGCCAGCCCAGGTCGACGTCCTCGTAGAACATGAAGAACCGCTCGTCGAACCCGCCCAGCTGCCGGTAGGTCTCGGCGCGGACGAACAGTGCCGAGCCGGTGCCGAACAGCACGTCACGCGCCGTGTCGAAGCGGCCGTCGTCAAGTTCACCCTGATGGGTTTTGTAGCCCATCCCGTACCAGGTCAGGCCGCCGTCGACGAAGTCGATCCGCTCGCCGGCCCAGTCCAGCACCTTGCTGGCCACCGCGCCCACGGTCGGCTCCGCGAGCAGCACGTCCACTGCCGCGCGGACCCAGTCCTGGTGCGGCCGGGCGTCGTTGTTCAGGAACCCGACAATCGTGCCCTTGGCCTTCGTGACACCTACGTTGCAGCCCCCGGCGAAGCCCAGGTTGGCCTTGGACTCGACCAGTTCCACGTCCGGCACGTTGGCCCGGATCCGCTCCGCGCTGCCGTCGCCCGAGGCGTTGTCCACGCAGATCAGCTGCAGCTTGTCGGCGGGATAGGCCAGGTCGTCGCGCAGCGAACGCAGACACGTGATCGTGTCGTCCGCGCCGCGGTAATTGACCACGACCACGGTGACCACCGGTAGCAGCGCGTCGTCGGGCACAACACCTCCTGGGGACAGTGGGTCCCCATAAGACTGCCTCATCGAGCGAACTGCCCGTTCACTGGTTAGCCTCGGCCGGTGTTCGTCCGTGTGATCACCGCCACCCTGCTGGCCGCGCTGCTGCCCGCCTGGCCGGCCGCCGCGGATCCGCCGCCCAAGGTTCCCGCAGGCTGCGCCGGTGGAGTGGCGCCCAACCCGAGCGTGGAGGAGGTGGCCGCGAACCGCCAGCCCGCCGGGTACACCTTCGAACCGACCTGGTCGGTGCCACCGGGCACGCCGGACGCCCAGCAGCCGCGGCTGTACACCGACACCGCCCAGCCCGCGGACGGCAAGCTCAACGCGGTGGTCTCGACGCCCGCGGGACGGGTGAGCACGGCCTTCGAGACCATCCCCACGGTGATCCCGCGCGGGACCTACACCCTGACCGTGTGGGCCGGCACCCACGACGTGTCCCAGAACCAGCCCTTGGGCCTGCGGTTCTACGACAGCATCGGCCGGCAGGTGGCCGAGCGGTCCATCCAGGCGGATCACGACATTGACACGGACGGCAAGCTCGGCCGGTTCGACCTCGGCGGCACGGCCGCGCCGCCGGACACCGCGATGGTCAGGTTCTTCGTCGCGACGAACGCGAACTGGGTGAAATGGGACTGCGTCTACCTGACCGTCGAGCCGCCCGACTCCTGAGGCACCACGGCAGTCTCGTCAGCACCTCGCCGAGCACCTTCACCCGCAGGCCGAACTTGAAGTTGGCGGCGTCGGGGACGTTCCTCCGGAACGGCAGCAACGCCGTGATCAGGGCGAATCTCACGAACTCCCGCGCGGCCAGGTGCAGGGGAGCGCAGCGCAAGAGCATGAGCAAACGGTTGCGCTCGTTCCAGCGGTGGAACTGGACGGAGCCGGGTTTGCTGGTGGCGCCGTGGTCGTGGACGACCCGGGCCTCGGGGACGGACACGATCCGCCACCCGGCGTTGCGCAGCCGCCAGGATGTGTCGGTGTCCTCGTAGTAACAGAAGAACTCGGCCGGCACCCCGCCCACTTCGCGCAGCGCCTCGGTTCGGACGAGCGCCGCCCCGCCGCAGAACCCGAAGATTCCGTTCGCCTGCCCGGAACCCTGGCCGCCCGTCGCGCTGCTGCCGCTGAGGCCGGCCGGGATCTCCGTGACGTCGTAGCCGTAACCATCGGGGCTGAGGCCGACCCCGATCGACTGGACAGCCCCGCCAGGAGTCATCAGCTTCGCGCTCGCGGCGCCGACCGTGGGGTCGTCGAGCGCGTCCTCCATCGCGGCCAGCCAGCCAGGCTCGGGGCGCGCGTCATCGTTGAGCCAGGCCAGGAAGGGCGTTGTGCACACGTTGTATACAGCTTGTATACCGCCTGCATACCCAGTGTTGACAGGCAGCCGGAGCACTTCGGGATGGCTGGGATGGGCCGCCGCGAGGTCGCCGCTGCCGTCCTCGGAGGCGTTGTCCACCACGACGATCCGATGTGGACGGTCCTGTTCGGCCAGTGCGTCCAGGCATGAGGTGATGTGCTCACGGCCTCGCCAGGTCACCACAGCAACGGTCGTGCGCACGGGCGAACGGTACACGGCATGGGAGGCTGTAGCCGTGCCCGAGTTGGTGGTTCTCACCGAGCAGCTGCTGGCGCCGGTTCCGGGCGGGACCGGGCGCTACACCCGTGAACTGGTCGCCGCGATGGCCGTGAACGCCCCGGCCGGCTGGACGATCACCGGTGTCAGCGCGAGACATCGGGCGGTGGCCACGATTCCGGGTGTCGAGGACGCCAGAATGCTGCCGCTGCCGAGGAAAGCCCTGGTGGCGGCCTGGGAGCACGGCGTGAAGCTGTGGCCCGGCGGGAATGCCGTACACGCACCGACCCCGTTGGCCCCTCCGGCGGCGAAGCGCGGTACGAACCTCGTCGTCACGATTCACGACACGGTTCCGTTCACGCACCCGGAAACCCTGACGCTGCGGGGTGCGAAGTGGCATCAGGCGATGATCCGCCGGGCCGCCCAGCAGGCGAACGCGATCGTCGTGCCAACTGCAGCCGTCGCGGCCGAACTCACGCAGTACGCCCCAGGACCCGCGCGGGTGCACGTGATCGGACATGGCGTCTCGGAGACGGTCCTGCACGCCCCACAGGACGCCGACGCCATCGCGCGCCGCCTGAACCTGCCGCCGACGTACGTCCTGGCCCTGGGCACGGTGGAACCCCGCAAAGGCCTGGATGTGCTCGTCGCCGCCATGCGCAAGCCGAACGCCCCGCACCTGCCGTTGGTCATCGCCGGACCACAAGGCTGGGGCGAGGTCGACCTGGGCGACGCGCGCGTGCTGGGCCGGCTCACCGACGAGGAACTCGCCGTGGTGCTGCAGCGTGCCACCGTGCTGGCCGCGCCGAGCATGGCCGAGGGGTTCGGGTTGCCGGTACTGGAGGCGATGGCCGTCGGGGTGCCCGTCGTGCACTCCGACGCCCCGGCTCTGGTCGAGGTCGCGGGCGGGACGGGGGTGCTCGCCCGGCGCAACGACCCGGCATCGCTTGCATGCGCCTTGCGCAGTGTCGTCGAGTCGCCAGAACAAACCGCGGAGCTGGTGGCCGCCGCGAAGGCCAGGGCAGCGCGGTTCACCTGGGAAAAAGCCGCTGAAGCAGTGTGGAAACTACACCTGGAGCTGTACCACGGCGCCAGGTGAGTTACCGGGTTTCAACAATATGGTGGGGGTTGGCGTCGTAGTCTGCTTGGGTGGTCAGTCTCGAACCAAGCGTGTTGGTCGACGCCACCGCGGTACCGGCGGACCGTGGTGGCGTCGGTCGCTATGTCGACTCGCTGGTGTCCGCTTTGGACTCCGACGGAGCCACGATCTCGGTGGTCTGCCAGCAAAGAGACGCTGAGCTGTTCGGCCGTTTGGCCCCTCATGCGCGGATAGTGCCGACGACGGACTCGATCGAGACCCGCACCGCGCGGCTGGCGTGGGAACAGACCTCGCTGCCCGGCCTGATCCGGCGGCTGAACGTGGACGTCGTGCATTCCCCGCACTACACGATGCCGCTGGCCAACCCGGCCGCATCCGTTGTGACGCTGCACGATGCGACGTTCTTCACGGACGCCCTGCTGCACTCGTCGGTGAAGGCCCGGTTCTTCCGCGGCTGGACGCGGATCGCGCTGAACCGCTCGGAGTTGTGCGTGGTCCCCAGCGAGGCCACGGCGAACGAGCTGGTCCGGGTGGCGCGGGCGCATCGGCGGTCGATGGAGGTGGTCCGGCACGGCGTCGACGTCGACCGGTTTCATCCGCCGACCGCCGAGGAGATCAAGGCGGCCCGCGAGACCATCCGCATTCCTACGGCGCCGTATGTGGCGTTCCTCGGTGCCCTCGAGCCGCGGAAGAACGTTCCGGCCCTGATTCGCGGTTACGCCAAGGCCTGCGAGAACCGCGCGGACGCGCCCGCGTTGGTGCTGGCCGGTCAGCCGGGCTGGGACGGCCAGGTCGAACGGGCCTTGGACGCGCTCCCACACCGCCTGCGGGTGATCCGGGCCGGGTACCTGCCGTTCGACCAGCTGGCCGGGTTCCTGGGCGGCGCCGAACTGGTGGCGTACCCGAGCCTGGGCGAAGGATTCGGGCTGCCGGTGCTGGAGGCCATGGCCAGCGGAGCGTGTGTGCTGACCACGAGCCGTCTCGCGTTGCCCGAGGTCGGCGGCGACGCGGTGGCGTACTGCGGGGTGGGCGCGGGCGACATCGGCGCGGCCCTCACGGAGCTGCTGGACGACCCGGCCCGCCGGGCGATGCTGGCGGAGGCGGCGCAGCTGCGGTCCAAGGAGTTCACCTGGTCGCAGTGCGCGGACCGGCACCGCGAGGTCTACACCCGAGCCGCCACGATCCACCGCCGCGGCCACTGACCCACCCACCCATGCAGGGTCAGTCGAGGGGGAGGCCGGCTTCGAGGAGGGCCAGGCCGCGGTCGACGGCGTTGATGAAGTCCGACTCGCCGCCGGCCAGGTAGGCGCCGAAGGTCGCGCCGATCACCGCGCCGGACCAGACCTGGACGTTGAAGTCGGCGGCGTCCCGGCCGATGCGTTCGGCGACCGCCTGGGCCAGCAGGTTCAGGCCGCCGACGAACTGGTCCATGGCCGCGCTGCGCAGCTCGGGGTTGGCCGAGATCAGCCGCTGGCGGGCCAGTTCCAGCTCGGTGGCCTCGTTCGGCGTCTCGAAGACCTCCCGCAGCGCCCCGCGGACCGCGCCGAGCGCGGACAGCTCGGGCGGCTGGTTGACGAACGCCGCCATCACCACCGCGTCGAACTGGTCGTAGAGCACGGTCTCCTCCTTGGTCGCGAAGTACCGGAAGAACGTGCTCTGCGAGACCTCGGCTGCCGCCGCGATCTGCTCGACGGTGGTCTCGGCGTAGCCCTGCTCCAGGAACAGCCGCACCGCGTGCTGCTGGATGGCGGCACGCGTCTTGGCCTTCTTGCGTTCCCGGAGACCCGGCCCGTTAGCCGACGGAGACGTACTCATGCCCCGATTCTGTTCGCTCGACGTCCTCGGCGCGCCGCGGCAGGAACAGGATCGTCAGAATCCCGCCCACCACTGCGAACCCCGTGCACACCCACAGCATATCCGCCATTCCGGACATGAACGCGGATCGAACCGCGGCCAGCAGACCGGGATCGCCGTGTGCGATGTGGACACCGGCGGCCGGGCTGTCCGCGGCCGGCCCGCTGACGCCCGCGCGGTAGCCGGAGTTCAGCACCGTGCCGAGGATCGCGACGCCCATGGTGCCGCCGACCTGACGCAACGCCTGCAGCAGGCCGGATCCGACGCCGGTGTGCCCCGGTTCCAGCGCGCCCATCGCGAGGTCCATCGACGGCGGCAGCGAGAACCCAATGCCCACACCGATTCCGGTGACCCAGATGGCGACGAACCCGTACCCGTCGGCGGCGGAGGTCTGCGTCCCCACCGCAAGGCTCGCGGCCATGATCGCGAACCCAACGGCCACAAGGACTTTCGCGCCCAGTGCGGGCCGGAGCCGGTCGGCCACCTGCGCGCCGGCGAGCAGCCCGCCGACGACCGGCCGCAGCCTCAGCCCGGTCTGCAAGGAATCCGCCCCCGGCACGGCCTGGAAGTACTGCGGCAGCACGAACATCACGCCCATCAGGGCGAACGACCCGAGCGTGGCCATCAGCACACCCCAGCTGAACCCGCGCGAGGCGAACAACTTGAGCGAGAACAACGGGTTCGCGCTCCGCCGTAGCCACATCACAAGCGCCGCAAGGGCAACGAACCCGCCAATCGCGGGAACCAGTGCGGCCGAAGAGCCCCAGCCCTTGTCTCCGGCGGTGATGAGGCCGTAGGTCACGCCCGCCAGCCCGGCCGAGGACAGCAGGATGCCGGTCACGTCGATCCGCCGGTCCGGCTGCCCGGGGATGGCCGGCAGCAGCCAGAACAGCGCGATGATGCCCAGCACCACCAGCGGCACGTTGATCAGGAACACCGAACCCCACCAGAACGTGTCCAGCATCCAGCCGCCGAGCACCGGCCCGAGCGGGATGCCCAGCGCCATCGCCATGGTCAGCACCGCGATCGCGCGGGCCCGTTCGCCGGCCGGGAACAGCGTGGTCAGCACCGAGTTGGACAGCGGCACCATGAACGCCGCGCCGATCCCGAGCACCGCCCGCGCGGTGATCAACATGGCCGACGACCCGGCGAACGCGCAGGCCAGCGAGGCCAGGCCGAACAGCGCGAGGCCGCCGATGAGCAGCCGGCGCGGCCCGAACCGGTCGCCGAGCAGCCCGGCCGGCAGCAGGCCCGCCGCCAGGACCAGCGTGTACGAGTTGGCGAACCACTGCAGCTGCCCGGTCGAGGCGTGCAGATCGGTCGCCAGCACCGGCAGGGCGACGTTCAGGATCGTCGCGTCCAGCCCGAAGGTCAGCAGAGCCACGGCGAGCGCCCCCAGCACCCACCAACGTCCTCTGGTCATGACAGCGCCCCTCTTTTGGAAGTGACTTCCACATGAGAGTAGCTGTCATATTCTGGCCCGTCCAGCGGCGTGACAGAATGCACAGCCGTGACCGAACCGAGACGTTATGGCGACGAGCTGGCCGTAGTCACCGTCACCTACTCCCCGGGCGAGACGCTCGAACGGTTCCTCGACACCCTGGACAAGGCGACCGAGCGCCCGTACCGGGTCGTGTTGGCGGACAACGGATCCACCGACGGTGTGCCGGAGCGGGTCGCGGCGGCGCGGGAGAACGTCCAGTTCCTGTCAACCGGGGAGAACCTCGGTTACGGCGCGGGCGCCAACCGCGGTGTCGCGGAGTTCGGCGACGAGTACGGCTGGGTCATCGTGGCCAACCCGG
>CBIMJO010000427.1:0-7640 GCA_966244135.1 uncultured Actinocrispum sp.
GGGGATGGCGCGGCGCATGTACCTGAACGGGGCCGTGAGGTTGAGGTCCAGCTGGCCCTGCCACTCCTCGTCGGTCAGGTCGGTCAGCGGCTTGGGGAGGGCCGCTCCGGCGTTCAGCACCAGGATCTCCACCGGGCCCCAGGCTTCTTCCACGGTGCGGAAGATGATCTCGGTTGCCGCGGGGTCGGTCACGTCGGAGGGGATGACCAGGGACGGGCCGGCCAGCTGCGCGGCCGTGGCGGACAGGGTGTCGGCGCTGCGGGCGGTGAGGGCGACGTGGTGGCCGGCGGCGGACAGGCGCGTCGCGATGGTGGCGCCCATGCCCCGGCTCGCGCCTGTGACCAGGCAGTTTCGTGGTGACACCGGTACAGCGTGGCAAAGCCTCGTTACGGTCGTCAAACGGGCACGATATGTTGTATTCTTGACGACCGTACCGATCACGACAGAAGGATGTGAGCGGCGTGCGGATCGCGGTTTCCGGTGGCGGACCCGGTGGGCTCTACTTCGCCGCGCTCGCGAGGCAGCTGAACCCGGCCCATGAGATCACCGTGTGGGAGCGCAACGCGCCCGACGACACGTTCGGGTTCGGCGTGGTGTTCTCCGACGAGACCCTCGGCGGCATCGAGCACGCCGACACGGCCATCTTCGACGCGATGCGCAGCGAGTTCGCCCGCTGGGACGACATCGACGTGCACTACCGCGGCACCACGTTCACCTCCGGCGGCCACGGGTTCGCCGCGATGAGCCGCAAGAAGCTGCTGAACATCCTCCAGCGGCGCTGCCTCGACCTCGGCATCACGATCAACTTCCGCACCGAGACCCCCGACCTGGGCGACCACGACCTCGTCGTCGCCTCCGACGGCGTCAACTCTGGGCTGCGCGCGAAGCACGCCGGCACCTTCAAGCCGACCCTGGAAGCGCGGCGCTGCAAGTACATCTGGCTCGGCACCGACCTGGTGTTCGACGCGTTCAAGTTCTACATCCTCGACACCCCGGCCGGCGTCATGCAGGTCCACGGCTACCCGTACAGCCGCGAGGCCAGCACGTTCATCCTGGAGATGCACGACGACGTCTGGCAGCGCGCCGGGTTCACCGCCCCGGAAGGCCTCGCCCCTGGCCAGAGCGACGAGAAGTCCATCGACGTGATCCGCGAGCTGTGCGCGGAGATCCTTGGCGGACACCAGGTCTTCGCGAACAACTCGAAGTGGACGAACTTCGCGACCGTGCGCTGCGCGACCTGGCGGCACGACAACGTGGTCCTGCTCGGCGACGCCGCCCACACCGCGCACTTCTCCATCGGCTCGGGCACCAAGCTCGCCATGGAGGACGCCCTCGCGCTGGCCGCCTGCCTGCACGAACAGTCCTCGGTGGACGAAGCGCTGCAGGCCTACGAGGCCGAACGCCGCGCGGTCGTCACCTCGACCCAGCGCGCCGCACAGGCCAGCCTGGAATGGTTCGAGAACATCGGCCAGTACGCCGACCAGGACCCGCACCAGTTCGCGTTCAACATCGTCACCCGCAGCCGCCGCGTCACCTACGACAATCTTCGGTTGCGCGACCCGGAGTTCGTCGCGGACCTGGACGCATGGTTCGCCCGCGACCACGACGAGGTCCGCCCGCCGATGTTCCAGCCCTACCGGATCGGCGAGCTGGAGCTGAAGAACCGCGTGATCGTGTCCCCAATGGACATGTACTCCGCGAACGACGATGGCCTGCCGACCGACTTCCACCTGGTCCACCTGGGCAGCAAGGCCCTCGGCGGCGCGGGCCTGGTGATGACCGAGATGGTCTGCGTCTCCGCGACCGGCCGGATCACCCCTGGCTGCACGGGAATGTACGCGACCGAACACGAACAGGCCTGGAAACGGGTCACCGACTTCGTGCATGGCAACTCGGACGCGAAGATCGGGATCCAACTGGGACACTCCGGCCGCAAGGGGTCGACCAAGCTGATGTGGGAAGGCATCGACGAGCCGCTGCCGGAAGGCAACTGGGAGGTCTGCGGGCCGTCGCCGATCCCCTACTCCCCCGCCAACCAGACCCCGCGCGAGCTGACCCACGAGGACCTCCAGGAGATCAAGGAACAGTTCGTGGCCTCGGCGGAAGGTGCCGTGCGGGCCGGGTTCGACCTGCTGGAACTGCACTGCGCGCACGGCTATCTCCTGTCGTCCTTCCTGTCCCCCTTGACCAACCAGCGCACGGACGAATACGGCGGCTCCCTGGAGAACCGGCTGCGCTATCCGCTGGAGGTCTTCGACGCCGTCCGAGCTGTCTGGAGTGGACCGATCACCGTCCGTGTGTCCGCAACGGACTGGTGCGAGGGCGGAGTCGACGCCGAGGAGTCCGTCGAGATCGCGCGGGCGTTCGCCGAGCACGGCGCGAACGGCATCGACGTCTCGACAGGACAGGTTGTCAGCACTGAGAAACCGGCCTACGGGCGCAGCTACCAGACCCCGTATGCGGACCGGATCCGCAACGAGATCGGCCGGAAGTACGGCGTCGCGGTGATCGCGGTCGGCGCGATCTCGTCCTACGACGACGTGAACTCGCTGATCCTGGCCGGGCGGGCGGACCTGTGCGCGTTGGGCCGCACACACCTCTACGATCCACATTGGACCCTGCATGCGGCGGCCGAGCAGGATTTCCCCATCGCCTGGCCGAAGCCGTTCGCGGCGGGCAGCCGGAAGCCGCAAAGCGGCCGCACCGACGGCCCGAAGCCACGGCTGGACCTGATCCGGCGGGGCGAGCCGAAGACCGCGCACGCCCGGTGGAGGGGATGACATGCTCAGCCAAGCCCAGCGCGAGTTCGCCAGCGAGGTCAAGGCCCTGGCGGCGGACTGGCTCGTGCCGATCCCGCACACACCCGGACATGTGAACCGCGATCTCGTCAAGGCCATGGCAGAGCTGGGTTTGCTGGCTCGGTTGTTCCCGGGTGTGGAGACCGGCAAGCCGTCCCGGGACGCGGCTGCGCTGGATCTGTGCCTGCTGCGGGAGGCGCTCGCCACTCAGAGCACCGAGGCGGAGACGGCGCTCGCCTTGCAGGGACTGGGAAGTTACCCGGTCCTTCAGTCCGGTTCGGACACTCAGGTCCAGAAGTGGCTGCCCGCGGTCGCCGCCGGAGACGCGATCGCGGCGTTCGCGTTGACCGAGCCGGAAGCCGGGTCCGATGCCGCCGCGCTACGGCTGAAGGCCGAACCGGATGGTGATGGCTGGCGGCTGACTGGCGAGAAGATCTGGATCTCCAACGCGCCGGAAGCCGACTTCTACACGGTCTTCGCCCGCACCGCCGACGCCGGTTCGCGCGGTGTCAGCGCGTTCGTCGTGCCCGGCGACCGCCCAGGACTGAGCGGCGAGCACCTGGACATGGTGAGCCCGCACCCGATCGGCCGGTTGACTTTCGACGGTGTGCCCGTGCGGCGCGACGAGTTGCTCGGCGAGGAGAACCGCGGCTTCCAGGTGGCCATGCGGACGCTCGACCTGTTCCGCCCCAGTGTGGGAGCGTTTGCAGTGGGCATGGCCCAGGCCGCCCTGGACGCGGCAGTCGAGCACGCGGGCACCCGGCATGCGTTCGGCGGACCGTTGAAGGACCAGCAAACCGTGTCGCACACGCTCGCCGAGATGGCGACCCGCACCGAGGCCGCCCGGCTGCTCGTCTATTCGGCCGCCCAGGCTTACGACTCAGGCGAGACCAGGATCGCGAGTCGTTCGGCGATGGCCAAACTGTTCGCGACCGAGACCGCACAGTATGTGGTCGACGCGGCGGTCCAGCTCCACGGCGCCCGGGCCCTGCAACGCGGGCACCTGCTGGAACAGCTCTACCGTGAGGTCCGCGCGCCGCGCATTTACGAAGGCGCGTCGGAAATCCAGCGGACCATCGTCGCCCGCGAGCTCTACCGCGCCTGACCTGCACATGTATCACCACCATGACTGCTTGACCGTCAATTAGTACAACGCCTAAACTTACCCGCCGATCGTGACAACGTTGTCGCTCCATCCTGCGGGAGAGTCGCATGCGCGCACATGCTCGGCGGTTAGGAGTTGTCCTCGTACTGGCCGGATCCCTGCTTCACGCTGTCCCGGCTACAGCCCAACCGGTGGTGGACCCCACCGGTCTCGTGAACTCGTTCATCGGCACCGGATCCGGCGGTGACTTCGTCGGCCAGGTGAACACCTACCCCGGTGCGGTCGCCCCTTTCGGAATGCTTTCGTGGAGCCCGGAAACCTCGTCGAGACCGACCGGCGGCGGCTACGACTATGCCGATACCGCGGTCACCGGCCTCAGCCTCACGCACCTGTCCGGGGTGGGCTGCCCGATCCAGGGCGACCTGCCCATCCTGCCCACCGTCGGCGCCATCGAGGCGCAGCCGGCGCGGACCACGGCCGCGTTCAGCCACGCCGACGAACGGACCGCACCTGGTTCGTACGCAACAAAACTGGCCGGGGTCGACGTCCAGGTGGCTGCCACCACCCGGACCGGCATCGGCCGTCTCGGTTTTCCCTCGACCACACAAGCGAATGTGCTGTTCAAGACCGGTTCCTCGCAGAACGGCAACAGCGGCGCCACGGTGACCGTCGGCGCCGACCGGCTGTCCGGGAAGATCGACAGCGGCCGGTTCTGCGCTCAGGAAAACGCTTACACCGTCTACTATGCCGCCGTTTTCGATCGGCCGTTCGCATCCTTCGGGACCTGGGAGGGAAGTACCGTCCGCCCGGGCTCGGGATCGGCCTCGGGCCCGGGTTCTGGCGCCTGGGTCACCTTCGACACCACCAAACAGGCCTCGGTCGGGCTGAAGGTGGCCATCAGCTATGTCAGCGTTGACAATGCCTGGGCCAACCTGAGCGCCGAGAACCCTGGCTGGCAGGTCGCTCCGGTCGCGGCCCAGACCCGTACCGCCTGGCGCAAGCTGCTGTCCAAAGTGGAGGTCGGCGGCGGCACGCACGACCAGCAGGTCCAGTTCTACACCGCGCTCTACCACTCGCTTCTGCATCCCAACGTGTTCAGCGACGTCAACGGCCAGTACCTGGGCTTCGACAACAAGGTCCACACGGTCGCGCCCGGAAAGGCCCACTACGCCAACTTCTCCGGCTGGGACGTCTACCGGACGTTGATCCAGCTCCAGGCGATGGTAGCGCCGGCCGAGTCCAGCCAGATGATGCAGTCGCTGGTCACCGACGCCCAGCAGGGCGGTTGGCTGCCGAAGTGGCCGGTCGCCAACGGGTACACCAACGTCATGAATGGTGACGCGGCCGTGCCGATGATCTCCTCGGCGTATGCCTTCGGCGCCAGGGACTTCGACACCGGCGCCGCGCTGGCCGCGATGATCAAGGGCGCCTCACAGGTACCGGCACCGGACCAGCTCGGTCAGGGCCGGTACGAGGAACGCCCAGGTTTGACCGACTACAAGCGTTTGGGCTATGTCCCGAACATCAAGGGCAGCGACATCTCGGACGTGCCGAACGGCGCCTCGGCCACCCTGGAGTACGCGCTCGCCGACTTCGGCCTGGCCCAGTTCGCCCGTTCGCTGGGCGACACGGCCACCTACAACGAGTATCTTGCCCGGTCGCAGAACTGGACCAACCTGTTCAATGTGGACTCCGGATTCATGCAACCGCGGGACGCCTTGGGGACCTTCCCGGCGGGCAACCCGGTCACCGCCGGGATGACGAACTTCGGGCAGTCGGGGTTCCAGGAAGGCAATGCGGGCCAGTACCTCTGGTTCGTCCCGCAGAACGTCGCCGGGCTGTTCTCCGCGATCGGGAAGGACAATGTCAGGCGCCGGCTGGACACGTTCTTCACCGAGCACAACGCGGGCCCGAACCGGCCGTTCTACTGGGCCGGCAACGAGGTCAACATGCTCGTGCCGTGGCTGTACACCTACGCGGGCGCGCCTTGGCAGACCCAGCAGAAGGTGCACCAGCTGCTGTCCACAATGTACTCGAACACGCCTGGCGGCGAGCCGGGCAATGACGACTTGGGGGCGTTGAGCTCCTGGTACGTCTGGTCGTCGATGGGCCTCTACCCCACCACGCCGGGAACGTCCACGCTGGCCATCAGCGCGCCGGTGTTCCCGGAGATCAAGGTGCACCTGGCGCGCGGGATGCTGGTCATCAACGCTCCGGGCGCGGCGCCGGGCAGGTACGTCCAGTCCTTGTCGGTCAACAACCGCGTCACCCAGCAGACCTCACTGTCCGGTGTGGACGGATTCACTCAGCTCCAGTTCACCTTGTCCAGCACACCGAACAAGGCATGGGGCGCGGACAGTCCTCCGCCGTCGTTCCCGGCCGGACCGCTGAAGTTCCCGCCCGGGCAGACTCCCGTCGAGATCACCGCTCCCGCAACGACTGTCACCGCAGGCGCTTCCGTGGCCACGCCGTTGACGTTCACCGTGGGCGCGGGCGCTGATCCCGCGGTTGTCAAGCCGGTGCGGACCATAACCTGGACCGCCCAGCCGCAGAACGGCCTGAGCATCAGCCCGGTCAGCGGCACAGCCCCGGTCGTCAACGGAGTCGCCCAGGTGAACGCCTCGGTGACCGCCTCGGCTGATGCCAAGCAAGGGTTCCGGTCGATGTCGGTGGCGTTGAGCGCACCCGGGGTGAACCTGCCCAAGGTGGAGTTCCCGGTCGCGGTGATCGGGGCCGGGAAGACCGCCAAGGGGTGCACGACCTTGGGCCCGGTCAACGTCGACAACGGCCTCCAGCAACGGGAACTGGCCGGTGACGGCGTGACAACCCCTGTCACCGCTGGTGGTCAGGACGCCCGGCAGACCGTGTTGCGGGTTCCCAACAACCTCAACATGTACTTCCGGGTCGACCGGCGGCTGGCCTTCGACGGCAACTTCACCGCGTCGTTCGACATCACGTACTTCGACACCGGCACCAACGGCTGGACGTTGCAGTACGACTCCATCGGCGAGCCCTACAAGGGCGCGCAGACCGTCGTGAACACCAACACGAACACCTGGAAGACGGTCACCATCACGGTGAACGACGCCAGGTTCGCCGAACGGGAGAACGAGCAGACCGACTTCCGGATCGCCTCCGGCTCCCCCGTCACCATCCACAGTGTCCAGACCACCATCACGGGCGACGGCGTGCTGCCCATGGACCTGTGTTCGTGAATCCCTGAGCCGTCCGGGCGGGCCCGCCGTCCCGCCCGGACCCTAAACTCCTACAGCCGCGTGGCGCCCGGCGGTCAGCTCGCGGCTGCTGGCGATCATCCGCTCGGACATCCGGTCGACCGCCTCGCTGAAGCCGTTCTCCATCTCGTCCCAGTCGGCCAGGCGTTCCAGCATCCACACCCGGGACGCGCCGATCAGCCTGGTGAACGCCTCTGTCCCGTGTGGAGTGAACCGGTAGTGCCCCTCGGCCTCGGTCACGTACCCGAGGTCGGCCAGCTGGCGGGCGACCGGTTCGAAGATGCCCGGTGGGATCCTGGAGTTCTCGGCGATCTCGAGCAGGGTCGCGTCGCCGTCGTCGCGGCTGTGCTTGAACACCCTTACCAGCAGCCAGGCCTGCGCGAACGACAGCGGAACCCCTGAGCGGGCCAGGATCTCCGGCCGGGGATCGGTCTTCTGCTTGCTCACCACCAGGGAGATCAGCTTCTCCAGCTCGTCGTACTTGACCGCGTTCGGGCTGCCGAT
>CBIMJO010000428.1:0-7629 GCA_966244135.1 uncultured Actinocrispum sp.
TGCGCGGCCGGTCATCGTGGCGAGGCCATGGCGTGGAGTGCAGCGGCACCTGGACGCGAGTGCCGATGGGCGAGTCGGGAGGCGGTGCGGAGTAACCGTGCTGGGCGGGGATTGCGCTGTGGCGCAGCGCCAGCAGAGCGTGGATCACCGAGACCACTCCGGAGCTCCATCCGGCGTGCCCGATGACGGGCTTGTTCGACACGGTGAGCCGGCCCGCGGCGGGCGCCAGTTCGGCGAGCGTCGCCACCTCGGCGGCGTCTCCGGCCTTTGTCCCCGTGGCGTGTGCGACCACCCAGTCCACCTGGCTCGCGTCCATCCGGGCGGCGCGCTGGGCGCGCTCGATGCACAGCGACTGCCCGCGCGGGTTGGGCGCGTAGATCGCCTTGCCTCGCCCGTCGCTGGACGCGCCGAAGCCGGCCAGCACGCCGAGCACCGGGTCGCCGTCGGCGAGCGCTCGGCGCAGTGTCTTCAGCACGATGACAGCGGCGCCCTCCGAGAACAGGGTGCCGTCGGCACGCTCGTCGAAGACCCGGAGCCGTCCGCTTCTGGACAACCCGCCGAGCTTCGCGAAGCCCACGTTGTACCGCGGCGCGACCCAGGACATCCCTCCGCAGTAAGCGATCTCGCAGTCACCGGCGATCAGGTGCCTGGCGCCGAGGCCGATCGCGTACAACGACGACGCGCACGCGGCGTCGACAACGGTGACCGCGGAGCCACTGGGCAGCAGGCCGCTGATGGCCGAACGCACGACCTGGTCGGGCACCAGTCGCGTGGACGGCGGGGCGGTGTGCCCGAAGTGGTCCTGCAGCAGCGAACGAAGCCGTTGCCGTTCCGCGTCGACGGCGCCTGCGTCGCTGCGCAGGCGGATCGACATCTGGTGGGCGGCGGACTCGATGACGATGGCCTCGTCCAGGTGCCGGGAGGTGATGTCGGTGCCGCCGATCACGCAGCGGCTCCGATCACCGTCTCGTACCGTCACGCCCTCGCCGGCCTGCATCACGCAGTGGCGCAGGTAGATCGCCTCCCGAGCGTCGCGGGTGACCTGACCGTCCGCGATCTCGGCGGCCAGCCGGGGATGCAATCGCAGCCCGGTCAGGAACCCGGACGCCCGGGCGTAGGAACGGTCCTCGGCGTCCGGATCGGCCGAGAAGAAGGAATCGAGCCGGTAGTCCTCGCCCGGTTCGGACAACTGGTGCTGTCCCGCGTTCAGCAACTGCCAGAACTCGCTGGGACTGCCGGCTCCGGGAACGGCCATTCCCATTCCCACGATGGCGATCTCAGTCATCTGGTCCGCTGATCTTCTTGTCGCTCAGCTGCTGGACGAGGCCGGCCAGGGCACGAAGCGTGGGATAGCTCGTGGGCCGGACGGTGCTGACCATGTCGCCGAGGCCGTACTGCTCGAGTGCCGTCACGACGAGTTCGTCGTGGGAGAGCGAGTCGACGCCGAGATCGGCCGAGAGGTCGGCGTCCGCGGTGATCTTGCCGATCGGGATCTCGACGGTCTCCGCGCAGATCCGGCGCAGTGCCTCGATGAGTTCCTGGGTGGCGGGTACGGGTAAGTGAGTGGTCATGAGCTGGATCCCTTCGGTGGCAGTGATGTACCGGCAGTGGATGAACCGGCGATGGCGGGTCGTGGTGGCGCGCCATCGCGGGTCTCCGCCGAGCCGGCGGCCAGGAGGTGGTCGAGTCTCATCAGCGCTTCGTCGGCCGCCCGCCCGGTCTCCAGGTCGTCGGGGGCCGCCGCACACGCGCCGAGCATCTCGACGACCTTCTGCCCGGCGGCGGCGATCTCGTCCGGCATTGCTTGTCCTCCCTGGGTTTCGCTAGACGGCGTTGCAGGCCCGGAAGACGTGCACCAGGGCCGGGATGCTGGCGCCGTGCTGGAAAGCGATGTACTCGGGCAGGACGACGTCCTGCTTCCACTTGTCCTTGTAGGCGAACTGGGTCTGCGCCGGGTAGATCGCCTCGCCGTTGGTCCACAGCTCCTTCATGAACCAGGCGAAGGCGCGGTTGTGACCCGGCAGCTCGTGTTCGGCCGAGAGCGCCGAGAAGGGCGTGTAGCCGAAGTGGAGCCACGGCACGCCCTCCGCCTGGAACGTCTCGATGGCCGCCTTGTTGATCGCCTCCATGACGCCCGGCGGGGAGTCCGGCTGGCGTCGGCTCAGGTCGTGCATCCACCCGGGCCGGGAGCCGTAGACCGGTGAGTAGGAGATGTAGCCCGTCAGCCGATCTCCGTGCACACCGACGAAAAGCCGGCGCAGGTGCTGGTATCGCCCACCCAGCTGGCCCACGAGGAACTCCAGCGGCCGGGGGCTGCCCTTGGCGCCGAGCCAGCCCGCGTCCAGCTCCTTGATCGCGCTGTGCCAGCGGTCGAGCGGGACCTCGCTGATCGTCATCCCACTGCGCACCGCCCGCGCGATCTTGTTCCGCAGCCGCACGAACGCCGTTCCACGCAAGCTGAACGTGTCCAGCTTGAGCGCGTAGGAACCGCCGATCTGGTTGACGGTGAAGCCCGCGTCCAGGTACTCCGGCGCGTCGGCTGCCTGCAGTTGGATCGTCACGATCTCCCGGTCCTGCGCGGCGGCCAGGTCGAGAAAGGCGCGCAGCAGGCGGGGCCGTGCCTCCTTGGGGGCGAACGGGCCGCCGAACTGCACCAGGTACCGCCCGGTGGGCCGGTACACGATCACACCCGGCGTGTCCGGCAGGCTCAGGTAGCTGTTGCCCTCGTTGACCGCGAGGAACAAGCTGGGATTGTCCGCGTCCGGGTACCGCTGGATCGCGTCCAGGGCGATGTCCGAGGCCGTGAACGTTTCGATCATCCTGGTGCCCCATTTCTGACATGGCCTTTCCCGCCGCGGTCGGTGGGTGCCGGCGGGTGCGTTCATTCGCAACGCGGAAGTGACTCGATGCTGCCTCTGTTATTGCATGCGAGAGCCCGGAATTCAAGGCCGGGAATGGTCAGGTACGAGTCAGCGGTGGATCAGGGTCGTCTGCCATGCTGGTTTCAGCACAGCGAAGGACACCACAACTCAATCCCCTGGAGAGGTTCCCAAAGCGGCCTAATGGGGCCCGGCGTCAGCCGGGAAGGTACCAAGGTGCCTACGCAGGTTCGAATCCTGCCCTCTCCGCCACGACAAGCCGCAAGGAGCACTTCGGTGCTCCTTGTTGCTCGCCGTTTTCGTGTCCGCGCCTGAATCGGGTGCCTGCCAGCTGACGAGAACCGACAAAGCTGCGATGCCGTTCACCGGCGTCGTACCGTTGCTTGCTAGGAGAATTCGTGGGAGACACAACTGCGGACCGGATCTCATGACCACGAACTTATCGGCCATGTTACGCGCCCCCGATCGGGTCACTCTTGTTCCGGCCGACCGGAAGGCCGGCGATCCGATACCGGTCGCCGACGTGCCGGAATGGCTGGCGGCGCTGTTGCGGGATCTGCCCAAGCCGAGCGAATACCGCCTGGCCGCGGACTACACCCGCGCGGTCGCCGAGTTCTGCCTGGAGAGATGGCTGGTCGCGAGCCCGGGCCCGGCGCCGTCCGCCGAGCAGGCCGGCGGCGAGTTCCGCGGCGCGCTGTTCGCCGCGAACGACCTCTCGCACCGCCAGGTGGACCAGCTGTGCGACCGGACGTTCGGTGCGCAGAGCGACCTGCCGGCCTGGCTCTGCGAGACCACCGAACGGTTCCTCGGCCTGATCAGGCCGTGGACCCCGGTCTGGTACGGCTTCACGGACTGGGCGCTGCGCTGGTGCCGGCAGAACTCGATCGAGAGCCTGGTCTTCCTGGCCCGCGACGCGCTGCCGTTCTTCGTCGCGGCGACCGCCATGGAACAAGGTCATCACCTGCATCTGGCACACGTGTCGAGGGCCATCAGGACAAATGCGCTGACGTTGAGTTCTGTTCTCCGTCAGCCGTCCGTCGCTCTCATCGACTCCGGCTGTTATGGGACCTGTATCAATGACCTCCGGCAGCACCGGCTGGCCACCTTCGATGGCCACCAAGATGACGGCCTTGCCACGCTGCTCTACTACAGCCGGAATCCCCAGCTGTTCGGCTATCTGAACTATCTCATGTGCCAGGACATGCTCACCAGTCCGGAGACGATGGAAGGTGCCGGGGAGTTCATCATCCACGCGGGTGATCTGCTCGAGGCATTGCCCAAGCCGTATCAGTACATCGCCGACGATCCGGCGACGGTGATTCCGAGCGACCTGGTCAGCTTCACCATTTCCATCGCCGCGCTGAGCGAGATGAGCAGCATCGCGACGGCGAGCACCTTCCTCGGCCCGGAGCGGCTGACCGACGCCCACGAGCAGGTACGGCCGTTGTACCGGAGCTATCAGCTCGCCGCGCACCGCGATGAACTGCGCAATGGCCTGCTGTTCGACGGCCCGGCCCCCAAGAGCCTGCCGGTCCCCGGTGCCCTGTCCGGCCTCGACTTCCTTGAGATCCCGCCGCAGAGCCACATTTTCGGCACGGTCAGCGGCTGATTCCCGTGCGACCGCAACCACGAGAGGAGCTGTTTCCGCGATGCCATTTCCGGCCAGTACCCCGACGCTGCTTCCGGCCCGCGCAACGCTGCGCTTCCTGAAATCCCGCCAGCAGGGGCCCGGCGCCTACCTGGAGGCCCGCGAGGACGAGCCGACCCTGGAGGCGCTCCGGTGGGCTGCCGAGATCACCGCGATCCTGTCCGGCGAGCCGGTCACTCCCGCGCCGTTCATCGACGAGTGCCGCCGGCCGGGCGGCACGTTCGCCATGACGGCGGCCGACCCTGAGCCGTCGCGGGCGGCGAGCTACTACGCGGTGCGCGCGCTCACGCTCTCGAGCCGGCGTGCCGACATCCCGGTCGATCTCGCGGCCTGGTTCGTCGGCGAGGTGGCCACGCCCGGACTGCCTGCCACCACCGACATCGACGAGATGTTCTATGTCCTGCGCGCACTCGAACAGCTGGGCGCGCTCGGCCTGCTGGCGCCCTTGGAGGTTGCGTCGCTGGTCAGGTTCATCCAGGACTGCCGGGACGACAGCGGTGGCTACGCGGGCATGCCGGGACTGCCACCGGACACCGAGCACACCTACTGTGCCGTCTGCAGTTTGGTGCTCCTGGGGCGTCCACTCAGTTCCACCGAGAACCGCGGCACCGCCGACTGGCTCAGGTCGCGGTTCGACACGCCGTCCGGGCTCGCGACCCTGACCGCGGCCGATGACACCCCGTCGCTCGCCGCGTCCTACTGGGGTTTCCGGGCGGGGGAGGTGCTGGGATCGACGGTCTGGACGGATCGGCTCGGGTCCGCTGTGGACGGTCTCGGCAAGCCGGACGGCGGTTACGGGGCAAGGTCGTATGCCACGTTGTGGGAGTCGTACTGCGCGTTGCGCATCGTGTCCACGCTGCCCGCACTGAGCAGAGGCGAACGATGACGCTGTCGCGGCTGCCGGATGTCATCAGCGGCAACACGAGACGGGGAGACCTCGCGGTCGGGATCTATCTCGTGCCCGGGTTCCCGTCCTGGAGCGCGAGCCTGGCGGCGCTCGACATGTGTGTGCGCCATGGCGTGGACTTCATCGAGTTCCCGGCGATCTCGGATCCGCAGTGGTCGGCCAGGACCGGCGGGCTGCTCGCCCGCGCACTGCGGGATGCTGAGCCCGGTTCCGAGGCCCAGTGGCACGAATGGCTGTTGCGCGCCCCGGTGCGGGTGGCCATCGTCTACGGGTCCGTGTGGCCCTCGCCCGCCGTCTGGTCGGCGCCACCTTGGCTGAATACCGGGGTTTCCGGCTACCTGTTCGAGACCGACCCGCCGGACATCACGGACTACGCCCTGGCCGCCGCCGAGGATGGCGCGGTCGTCGTGCCCGCGGTGGGTGCCACCGCCGCGGGCCTGTCCGATGGCGACCGGCGCGTCCTGTCCCACGGCGGCGGCTTCGTGTACGCCTCCCTCGGGCCGAGCACCGGAACCAGGGCCGCTTCGCTCACCGATCTCGCACGCACACGGGTGGAGGTCCAGTCGTTCCGTCCGGATCTGCCGATGTGCGCCGCCTTCGGCATCAGCGAGCCCGCCGACGTCGAGGAGCTGCGCGGCAGCGGCGGCTGTGACGGGGTCATCATCGGCACCGCCGCCGTGGCCAGGCTGGAGGAGGGAACGCCGGCGTTCGGCGGATGGCTCAAGGGAATCATGGCCGCAGCGAAGTAGGAACGGAAGATCCATGCACACTCTGGACCACAAGCTGGCGCGGCGCGTCTTCGACGAGTGCCTGCGCCAGCTCAGCCTGGACGAAGTTCCCCTGAAGACCGGCGGCGACCGGGAGCGGCTCGCGGAGAAGCTGGCCGGGCTCATCACCCCGGCCGGCAACGACCCCGAGGCGGTCCTGTCGGTGTTCCTCCGGGACATCGCGCCGGCCATCATCGCTTGTGACACCCCGCGTTTCATGGCTTTCGTGTCGTGCGTGCCGTCGAAGACGTCGATTCTCATCGATGTGCTGGCCACCTGCTTCGCGCTGCACGGCATCTCCTGGCTCGAGGCGGCGGGGCCGGTCGCCGCCGAGAACCAGGCGCTGCGGGTGCTGGCCGACGCCGCCGGGATGCCGGCGAGCGCCGGTGGCTGCTTCGTGTCCGGCGGCACCAGCGGCAACCTGTCGGCGCTTCTGGTCGCCCGCGACACCGGTCTGAGCCGTCGCGGCGGGCGGTGCGCACGGCCGAAGGTGGCGGTCACTGCGGACGCCCACAGCTCGGTGGGCAAGGCTCTGCACGTGCTGGGCATGGAACCGTTGCTGGTGCCCACACCTGACCACCGGATGACAGGATCGGCGCTGCGGGACGCCCTGGCCCGCGACCCGCACCGGGACGATGTCGTGGCCGTGGTCGCCACCGCGGGCAGCACGAACGCCGGGCTGATCGACGATCTGGCCGGGATCGCCGAAGTCGCCCGGGAGGCCGGCCTGTGGATGCACGTCGACGCGGCTTATGGCGGTGCCGGAATCCTCGCTCCGTCGGTGCGCGAGCTGTACGACGGAATTGAGCATGCCGACTCCCTGGTCATCGATCCGCACAAGTGGCTCTTCTCGCCGTTCGACTGCGCGGCACTGATCTACCGCGATCCGCCGACGGCACAAGCGGTGCACACGCAGCGAGCGTCCTATTTGGACGCCATTCACGACGATGGTGACGGCGACGTGTGGAACCCGAGCGACTACGCCTGCCACCTGACCCGCCGGGCCCGCGGCCTGCCCCTGTGGTTCGGGCTGGCGATCCACGGGACCGACGGGTACCGGGACGGCGTCGAGAACACGCTCACCATGGCCCGCTACGCGGCCGACCGCGTCACCGCGACCGAGGGCCTGACGCTGGTCTGCGAGCCGGAGCTGTCGATGGTCCTGTTCCGGCGGGACGGGTGGGGCTGGGCCGACTACGAGAGCTGGTCGGACCGGCTGCTGGCCGACCAGATCGCGTTCGTGCTGCCGACCCTGTGGCAGGGCGAACCGGTGGCCAGGCTCTGTTTCGTGCACCCGGAAACGACCAAGCAGTTGGTCGACGAGGTGATCACGACGATCGCCCCGGTGATCCACGCCGACTCCGTTCAGCAGTACGAACACGCGCACTGACAACAAAAAACTGTGGCCGGCGCCCGGGATCGGGCGCC
>CBIMJO010000429.1:0-7616 GCA_966244135.1 uncultured Actinocrispum sp.
GGCGCCGAGCGGGAACAACAGCTGGTTGAGCGTGGAGTAGTTGATCTCGGTCTCGAACTGCGCACCGGCCGCCCGCAGCACGCGGGTCCCGCGTTCGGCCTCCCCCGCCGCGAACTCGTCGAGCAGCGCGCTCTTGCCAACCCCTGGGTCGCCGAGCACGAGCAGCGCGTCGCCGCGCACACCGGCAGTGTCGAAGTACGCCCGGATCGAGGTGATGTCGTCGTCGCGACCGATCAGGCGCACAGACTGGTCCTCCGGAATCGGCGGCATTCTCCCGCACAGCATTGGTCCATCCAGGACCGTTGGCCACCGTCGAGCGGATCATTCTTCGCCGCGATCGGATCACCCCATCCGTTATCTGACCTAGTCGGATCAGATAACGGATGACCGATAGATGACTGTCGTCTGACAGACGCTGACTGTTGTCACACAGATACAGGATGACCACAGTGGACCGAGCGCCGACATGTAGTAAGTTTTAATGATAGTCATGATTCTTTACCGAATCGGGAGGGTGCTGTGCGTGAGGGTCTGAGATTCGGGGTGTCGCTGGCGCCGGGCAGGGATGTGGCGGCCAACCGGGCGTTGGCGGTGGCCGCCGACGAGGGCGGCCTGGATCTGCTGGGACTCCAGGACCATCCGTATGTGCCACATTTTCTCGACACCTTCGTAGTGGCGGGCGACCTGCTGGCGGCGACGCGCAACATCAGCGTCTTCCCCGATGTCGCGAACCTGCCCCTGCGGCCACCGGCCTTGTTGGCGAAGACCGCGGCGGCGCTGGACATCGTGTCCGGCGGCCGGTTCGAGCTGGCCCTCGGCGCCGGTGGCTACTGGGACGCGATCACCCAGCTAGGTGTTCCCCGGCGGACTCCGGGTGAGGCGAACGCGGCGTTGCGGGAGGCGATCGCCGTGCTGCGTGTCCTATGGGCGGACGGATCGGCGCCGGTCCGGCTGGACGGCGAGTATTACTCGGTCGACGGGGTACGGCCAGGTCCGGTGCCTGCTCACCCGATGGAGATCTGGACCGGTGCCCAGGGCCCGAAAGCACTCGCCCTCACCGGTGCCATCGCCGACGGGTGGGCGGCGCCCCTCGCTCAGTATCTGCCGTACGAGAAGTGGGCGGAGGCCAACCGGATCATCGACGAAGCGGCCGAGTCCGCGAGCCGAGCCCCAGCGTCTGTGCGGCGAATCGCGCAGGTGGTCGGCACCATCACGACGACACCAGGCACGCTGCGCATCAACGAAGGCGCCGAACCTGTGCGGGCGTCGGCCGGCCAGTGGGCCCGGTGGCTGGCGCGCCTGGGCACCGAGCAACCGTTCACCACCTTCGTGTTCTGGCCGCAGGAACAGTCGGTGCACCAGGTCGCCGCGTTCGCCTGGGACGTGGTTCCCGAGGTCCGCCGGCTGCTCAGCGAATAGGCGGTGTGGCGCCCAGGAGACGGTCGGTCACGCTCTCGATGACAAATTTCATCATCCCGCAGGTGTCACCGACGATTTTGGGACGCGGCGTCGTCGCGATGTCCTTCGTGACGACCTTGACCGGCAGGCCGCGTTCGACGGCTTCGCGTTCGGTGAGGCCGACGCGGGACAGCGGCGGGCTCATGAACACGGTGTACGGGACGAACCTCCGGTCGGCGGTGCTGCGTTCGCCGCGGCCGAGGACCTGGTCGGCGACGATGCGGCAGTCGTCGAGCGAGATGAACGTGAACTGCGGGCCGCCGTTGACGTCGCCGATCGCGTAGATGTGCGGCTGGCTGGTGCGGAGGAACTCGTCCTCCTCGACGGCGCCGGACGACGTGGTGCGTACTCCGGCGAGGTCCAGGCCGAGGCCTTCGGTCGCGGGAGTGCGGCCGGTCGCCGCGAGCACCTTGTCTGCTGCGAGGGTGTGGGTATGGCCATCGGGTTCGTAGGTGACTTCGACGCCGTTGTCGATGTCATGGACCTGCGTGACGCGAGCGCCTGGGACGAAGTCGACGCCCGCGTCACGAGAGATCTTCGTGGCCGCCTCGGCGATGTCGTCCTCACGCGACAGGATGCGCACGACCGGGTGAAGCACCGTGACGGCGCTACCGAACTGGGCGTAGATCGACGCGAACTCCGCGCCGACGTACCTGCCGTGTCGCGCGGCCACTAAGGACAGTCGGCAGACGGGCTTGGCGCTGTGCCTCCTGCCATGCCCGGAGCACGCCGCAGCACGTCCGGGATGTTGATCATCTCGATCGCCCGGACCGCCGCCTGGTAGCCCAGCGCCCGGTAGGCCTCGAACTGTTCGTCGGTGAACATCTGCTGGCTGGTGGAGTGGTTCGGGAACCGGCTGTCCCTGGACTTGAAGGCCTGCAGGTCCCAGCTGGCGTTCTTCGGCAGGACGGCTTTGGCGTACACGAGCGTGGCCTTCTGGTCCTGGCCCGGGTAGCTGACCGTGCCGCGGACCGCCGGCTCGTCCGGGAGGTCCTTCGCGGACAGGATCGGGCGGGGATCGAGATCGACCTCCGCGCCGAGCTCGCTGCGGGCCAGCGCGATCGCGCGGCCGATGTCCAGGCCCTTGCCCAGTTCGTCCGCGCTGGCGTCGAAGCACAGCACGTGGGTGCACCGGCGGCGCAGTAGTTCGACGAGTCCCAGGTTCTCCCAATGACCGCCGTCGGTGAGGTAGATGTACCTCGCGTCCGACTTCGCGCCGCCCAACGCCTCTCGAAGCACGTACAGGGCACCCGGTTCGAACCATCCGTCGCGGACGGACCTGAGGAACCTTCTGGCCCAGCCATGCGGTGAGGGGTTGCTGGGCCGTTGCCAGTTCGCGTGCCTGGGGTTCTTGATCCAGACCCCCAGCCGGACGTTCGTCAGGGCCATCAGGAACCGCAGCGGCGGATACGTGTAGCGGCCCATCAAC
The DNA here is from genome assembly GCA_966244135.1 of uncultured Actinocrispum sp. Taxonomy (GTDB): domain Bacteria; phylum Actinomycetota; class Actinomycetes; order Mycobacteriales; family Pseudonocardiaceae; genus Kibdelosporangium. Next base: position 2,888 of record CBIMJO010000429.1, read on the forward strand.
GGCGACAGCGCCGCGCCGGACACCGCCATGATCGACGGGATCGTCAGCTGTGTACCGCCCACGCCGTCCCTCGACTCGAAGTCCGCCGTCTTGTAGTAGCCGAACAACGGGCTGCCACTGACGTCGCTGGCGAACGTGAACGACTCGGCGAACCGGCCCACCGGCACGACGTCGGTGGTCAGGTTCACCGCGCAGCAGACGATCAGCTTGGGCATCCTGGCCGGGCCGGACGGCTTGAGCTCCGAGAAGTACAACCGTTCGTCGTAACCGATCGGCTCGGCCTTGATCCGTCCCTCGTCGTCCCGGCGCCGGCGCAACGCGAACGCGCTGTTGAGCCGCTCCCGGTAGAACTGGTGCATTGAGTACCGCCGGTTGTGCACCCACACCGCCATTGCCAGCACCACGACGAGGTAGGCAACCGTCTCCCCGATGAGGTACGGCTCCCCGATTCCATGCCGGGCCGCGTATTCGAACGCGGACAGCACCGGCACCAGCAGGAGACCCGCGCCGGACAACGACGACAGCACGAGCATCAGCCGGTGCGCGCGGAACCTCCGGCTCAGCACGAGCGCCGCCACGGCGAGCACCAGGAAGGTGGAAAGCCAGACCAGAACGGCGATGAACCGGCCGTACGTTGACTCGAAGACCTCGGCAGGCTGGCCGAACAGGCGCTGGGACACCGATCTGGACGCGGCGCCGTACACCCCGGCCATCGCGGGCAGCGACAGGCCGATGCCGATGGCGGCGCCGCCGACCAGCAGGCGGTAGGCGATCTTCTCGGAATGGCTCTCCCCGTAGTTGCCCGGACGAGACCGGAAACTTCGGTAGAAGGCGAGCACGATCGGCAGCAGCAGGCACGAGAACCCGGCCGCCAGCAACAAGGTCAGCGGCCACGAGTCCGGGAAGGACAGTCCGCTGAGGGTGCTGTCCGACAGGCTCAGCCCCAGCCAGGCCAGCAGCCAAGCCGAGGCACGGCCCAGGATGGCGGCGCACAGGGCGAAGGGGAGGTAGTTCAGGATGAACCCATAGGCAACGCTTGCCGCCAGCCAGGTCTTGCCCATCCGGCCCGGCGCGAGATAGTCGGTGTGCTGCCGCAGATACCGCTCCTCAGCCGATCCACGCGCCCAGAACGGTTTGCCGTTCTCGCAGTCGTGCTCCGAGTGGGCCGCCGAGATCGCCAGCGCGCTGGCCACGTAGTTGCCGCCGGAAACCGCCGCCAGGTAGTCCGAATCCTCCAGCAGGCCGTTGGACCGGAGTGCCTGCAACACACCCAGGTTGTACGCGGCCGAGCGGATCCCGCCGCCGGACAGGGCGATGCCGACCCTGATCTTCTCGGCCGGCGGTTCGACGTACTCGGAGGCCTCCGGCGGGAGTGAGTTCCTGGTGCGAGGAGCGAGCGCCATCGTCAGATCCCCCAATTCACAGGTATCCGAAGGTGCGGCGGTAGTCATCGCCCTTCGGGTCGCAGCCGTGCGGATATGTCGCGTGCGCCTTCTCGGCTCTCAGCTTGGGCAAGGACCGGGTCAGCAGATACCGGGTGAACAACGGGTGCACGCACAACTGGTCGGTGTCCTCTTGCGCGGTGAGGTCGTAGTCGAACGTGTACTGGAAATGCGCCTTGTTGTACCGGTCCGTCTGGTCGAACCAGACACCGACCACGCCCAGTGTGAACAGCATGGACAGGAACTGGTCGAAGTAGAGCCCGGTCGCCTTCCGGATGCCCTCCTGGTTGTAGATCCGATGCAGGTCCTTCACCGGGAGGCACACGCCGGTCTTGTTGGCCAGGCGCTTGAGAACGGTCGCGGCCTTCGGGAAGGACGCGCGGTGAGCGTTGAGGATGCCGGCGACGAGCATTCGCTCGGCATGCCTCGTTCCGTGGATCACGGCCTCGGGTGTCACGTTCCACGGCCGCGATCCGTTCTCGCCGACCGTGAATACGCTGTTGAGGATTTCGATGAGATGCCGGGGCAGCAGCTGGGTGTGCCGCAGCAGGTAAGCGAGCGGATCCTCCTCGATGTCCAGCCCGCTTCGAATCCGGCTGGGCAGTGCGGCACGCAACAGCGCGACTGCCTCTTCCGGCTCGTCGATATGGTCGGTCTTGCGCAGCAGTTCGCTCAGCCGCTGCGGATGATTGGCCTGCAGATAGAGCTTGTACCGGTTTCCGGCCAGCCGCAGCAACTCCGGAGCCGTCCAGTAGATCCGCAGATAGCTGCCCTGCAGATCCTTCTCGGGCGCCGCGGCGATCTCGTGAATGAGGTCGAAGATCTCCGACGGGAGACAGAGCCTCAGGCTGTAGGGGCGGTCGTCGTGGGGCAGGCTGATCACCCGGCCGACACAACGAAACAGTCCGGACAGCACGTCGGTCAGTTCGTCCAGCCGCAGATGCAGGTCCTCGAGGTTGTCCATCACGATGGTGAGCGTGGCCGGCCTGCTGACCAGGACGCTTCGCATGGCTGCCCGGGCCCGCACCGAACTTGATGTCCGTGGCACCCAGCCCATCGATGATCTCCCGCAGGCCGCGGCTGCGGTCCGCGGCGATCCGGTCATGCAGGTCATTCAGGAAACGCTCGGCCACGACAGTCGCGTTCGGCGCCCGCGGACCGGGTTCGCGGTAGTCGATCAGGGTCTGCAGGTGCCGGTGCGGGTCGGCGGCGCTCGCCGTTCGCAGCGCGTGGAACACCGCGACCTCATCGAACACCGCCCGCCAGATGTCGGCGCGCTGATCCACGAACAACTTCCCCAGAATGCGAGCGCACTGGCCGAGGACCTTGGTCATCTCCAGGTACACCGACTGGGTTTCCAGTTTCTCGGCGGGCCGGCCGTTGGCGAGTTCGCTGCCGACCAGGAACGCGGTCTTGCCCGCACCTTTCCGGCCGACGATGTAGGTCGACCGCGCCTCGGTCATCGTCTGCGCGTAGATCAGGTTACTGCGGTCGAAAAGACAATTGACCGTCTGCCAATCGAACTGCGCCATGGCATCGGTGTCGCTGGGACCGAAGGGCCGTTGGTCGTTGAGTATCCGCCGCAGAAGATCGGCCTGAGAATGGTCAGCCGTCGTACTCACGTGAAGCCCCCGTCCGTGCTAGGTATCTCGACCGTCGATGAACTTCCGAAGGCCGTTACGGACGGTTTCCAAACGATGTTCCCGATTCATCCAATTGGAGCAGTCACCGGCGATATCGACAGCAACGAGTGACCTACGGCTCTGGTGAATCACACATTCGAGGACGGGTTTCAAGAACCCGGTGGTCGCGGTTGGTATTCATGCACAAGTGTGCGGATGTCGTCGATGGGTTCGGCGGTGGCGGCCCATTTGGCGCGGATGCGGTCGAGGTAGGAGCGGACGGTGGGAATGGCGATGCCGAGGCGGCGGGCGGTGGCGGCCAGGGTGCTGCCGGTGCCGTACAGGTACAGGACCTGCAGCTCTTGTGGGGACAGTTCGGGTGGGTCGTCGTTGATCAGGGTCATCAGTTCGGTGGTCAGCGCGCGGTGTCCGGTGTGGACGGCGCGGATGGCGTCGGCGAGTTTGTCGGCGTCGTCGTCCTTGATGAGGTAGCCGCCCGCGCCTGCCTGGATGGTGGCCCGGACGTGGCGGCGGTCCCCATGCACGGAGATGACCAGCACGGCGGCACCGGCGGCGCGCAGCGCGGCGACGTTGTCGGCGGGGTTGGTGCCGTCCTCCAGTTGCAGGTCCAGCAGGACGACGTCCACGCTGGGGGCGGCGGCCAGGTGATCACCGACATTCGTGGCGGTGTGCACGATGGTGATGTCGTCGGTGCCGGCGAGCAGGGCGCGCAGCCCGGCGGGCACGAGCTTGTCGTTGTCGATGACGGCGATGTGGATCATGCCGGCCACCGCATGTCGATCCGGGTGCCCTCACCGGGATGGCTGTCCACAGTGGCCGCTCCCCCGATCTCGGTCATCCGGTCGATGACCGAGTGCCGGATGCCGTAGCCGAACTCCGTGGTGGCCGGGTCGAATCCCTTGCCCTGGTCCACGATCGCCACGGTGACCACCTGGTCGGCGGCCATCGCGGTCAGCCGGGCGCGGGTGGTGCCGGCGTGCACGGCGACGTTGCTCAGGGCCTCCGCGCTGGCCCGGCACAAGGCGTCCACCACCTCGGCGGGCAGATCCTCGGGCAGGTTGGTGAAGTGGTACTCCACCCGCAGACCGAGCGCGGCGCTGTCCCCGCCCGCCTCCATCAGGGCCAGGGAGAGATCGGTCAAGGTACCGCCCGTCTCGTCAGGAGCCGCGCCACGCAACAGGTTCACGCTGACCGCGCACTGGCGGCGCACCGCGGGATCAGGGTGCCCGGCCGGCCCCGGCCCGGCGATCGCGGTCAGGATCCGCAGCGGCCCATCGTGCAGCGCGCGGTAGCGGCGGACCTCCTCGTGGAAGTGCCTGGTGCGTTCCTCGGTGTGTGCCCGCTGGGCGGCGACCCGTTCCCGGGCCGCGATCACCTGGGCGTTCGCGACGTCCACCTGGCGGGCCACCCGCCGAAGCCGCTGGATGAACGCCAGGCAGCAGAAGCCGATGCCGACCTCCCAGCCGATCGTGCTCACCATCGACACGACGTCGGCACCCGACTGGGTGCTGTTCCTCGGCAAGTTTTTCGGCCTAACGCTGGTGCTGGTCGCGTTGATGGCGGTCGTGATGCTGGTCGGCGTGCTGCGACAGGTGGTCTACGGCTATTACGACTTTCAGATCGGCCAGTACCTGAAGATCCTGT
>CBIMJO010000430.1:0-7599 GCA_966244135.1 uncultured Actinocrispum sp.
ATGCGCAGCGCCGTCTTGAGCACCTTCTCGTAGACGTCGTCCCCGATCTCGAACCCGCCCGAGTCCGGCATTTCCTAGCCGCCGCTGGGGTTCTCGACGTCCACACTGAGATCGTCGAGGACATTCTCGCCCAGGTACCACAGTTGCGGCGGATCACCGCGGAGCTGGACCTGCCGGTCCTGCTCGTCCACGGCGACAACGGGTCGGCTGTCACCGGCGAAGACATCGATGGATTGCTGCGCTTGGTCCCGAACGCGACGGTGACCCGCATCCCCGGTGCCTCCCACCTGGTCGCCCGCGACCAACCGGTGGCGTTGGCCCAGGCCATCTCCAGCGAGTGGCGTGCACTGGCGTTCCTGCGTGATGTCGGCGCTGGGCAGGTCGACCACCCCGGCGGGAACCTGCTCGACCATCTCCAACGGGTGCACGAGATTGTGCTCGGCTGGGGTGGCAGCCGGCGCTTACGTCTCGCCACGCTCTGCCACGCCACCTATGGCACGGACGGCTTTCCGCACGCGCTGTTGCCGCTCGACCAGCGCGACCGTCTGCGGGCGGCGATCGGTCCCGAGGCGGAGGCGTTCGTGTACCTCTACGGCGCCTGCGACCGGCGGCCCACCTACGCCCACCTCGGCGAGACCCCGCTTCCGTTCACCGACCGGTTCACCGGCGAGGTCATTTCCTTGGCTGGCACTGATCTTGCCGACTTCGCTGTGCTCACTGTCGCCAACGAACTCGACGTCGCCCGCCATGCCGTGCTCACTTCCGAAGCCCGCCAAAGCATCCGCGCCCTCATCGCCGCGCTGTCGGCTTACGTTCCCGATATTGTGGCCGAAGCCCTCACGGATCCGTCGCTGGCTTAGTTTTACGCCACCTTCGAGTGCGGTTTCCAGTTTTCCCACCGGGTGACCAGATCCGACATCATCAGCATCATGGGCGCGTCGGTGAACCTGCAGCTGACCGCCAGCGGTGGCACGGCGCCCTACACGTCGTCCGCGACTGGTCTCCCGGCCGGGCTGTCCCTGGGCTCGTCCAACGGCCTGATCACGGGTGCTCCGACCGGCGTGGCCATCCCGGACCTGTCCACTGTGACGAGTTCGGCGACCAGCGCGGCCGAGGTGCACATCAAGCACACCTGGCGTGGTGACCTGGTGATCGACCTGGTCGCCCCGGACGGCAGCGCGTACCGGCTGAAGAACTCCAGCAGCGGCGACAGCGCGGACCAGACCTTCACGGTCAACCTGTCCGGCGAGGCTCGCAACGGCACGTGGCAGCTGCGCGTGCAGGACGTCGCCCGCAGCGACGTCGGCACCATCGACACCTGGACGCTGACCCTGTGACGTAAGGATTCTGGGGCGCCCGTCAATGTGCGGGCGCCCCAGTTACCAATCGTTGTCGCACGCGACCCGCACACCTACCAGGTCCAGTTCGCGGGAGCGCACCTGCTCAGCCTGCCGATCGGACAGACCGGCCGAGGGGACGGCGCCGCCGGACGGATCGAACCGCTCGACACGCATCCCGCACCCGCCCACCGCCCCGGACAACACCGTCCTCATCGAGTCGTCGCCGGATCCCGGTGAGCGCTCATCGTCCGGCGGCAACACCTCGGGTACGCCGACCGCGGAGTGTACGTCCATTCCGGACACCACATGGGTGACACCGCCGGTGGTCGGTGGTCCGACGAAGTAGCCTTCGACGTACAGGCCTTCGCGCGGTTCCGTCGACTGCTTGAACTGGCTGTCGACTCGGTGGTAGCCGCTGATCGAGATCCTGCCGAGCAGATCGGTGAGCCGCTGCCGGTCCCTTTCCTGGGAGCGCGCTCCGTGCCAGCTCACAAAGCCCCAGATGATGGCGGCGATGACCACGAGCACGCCGATCCCCGCCGCCACGCCTTCGAGCACATAGCTCCGCATCCGCCGATGCCGTACCGGCGCCTCGCCAACAGCCACAGCCGTCCCCCTGACTCACCGCCGGCCCCCGGCGTCCCCGGCCAGGATCGTAGCCGTGGTTCACTCCCATTGCGGTAGGCGCCCGTTGAAGGCCTGCATCACGCGGTAGGAGTCGAGGTAGTCGCGCCAATGTGTGATCTTGCGGCCGGTGATGGTGATCACCGAGACGAAACGGTTGGAGTACTCATTCCCGGTGGCGACGAGGTGTCCGTGCACGGCGTACTCCAGGACGACCACGTTGGCTTCCCGATCGTGGTGGACGGCGAGGTCGCCGGCGCTTTCCAGTCGGATGCCCTCGCCGTAGGGGCGGTACAGCTCGGCGAGCGCGTCGCGGCCTTCGACCCGCCGCGGGTAGCCCGGCACGGTGACGACGAACTCGGTGACGACGTCCTCGGCCAGCAGGTCGAAGAAGTGCTCGCCGTCCACCAGACCGGCCAGGCCCTGCTTGATCACGTCGAAGAACGGCTGCAGCGCCTGGAAGTCCTCGAGGTTGGTCACGGTCATGTCCGGCTCCTGTCGTGTTCGGGATCGACCCTGACCCGGACACGGTAGGACGAAACCAGGACAGCTCCGGTCCTGGTAAGCGCCTACACTCGCGAGTGTGATCACCACCTCGGCGCGGTTGCTGCGGCTGGTCTCGCTGCTGTCGACCCGGCCGTCGTGGACCAATGCCGAACTGGCCGAACGCCTGGCGGTCACCGAACGCACGGTCCGGCGCGACATCGCCAAACTGCGGGATCTCGGCTACGGCATCGAGTCCGATCCGGGGCGTTGGGGTGGATACCGTCTCGGTGGGGGCGCCGGTGTGCCGCCGTTGAGTCTGGACGATGAGGAGGCGCTTGCCGTCGCGGTGGCGTTGCGGGAGGCCGCGCTGAGCGGTGTGCTCGGCGGGGACCAGGCCGCGCTCTCGGCGTTGCTGAAGTTGCGGCGACTCCTGCCGTCCCGGCTCGCCGACCGTCTGGCCGGACTCGACGCGGCCGTTGAACACACCCCGCGATCGGGTGAACGCGTTGTCTCCTCAGCGGTTCTGCTGGAGCTGGCGTCGGCTTGCCGGGCCGGTGAAGGTGTCCGTCTGTCCTATCGGGACATGCGCGGCCGGGAGACGGTCCGTGAGGTCGACCCGTACCGCTTGGTACGCACCAGCCACCGGTGGTACCTGGTCGCCTTCGATGTCGCGAAAGGACAGTGGCGAACCTTCCGCGCCGACCGCGTCGCCGAAGCCCGCCCCCTCGGCCGCCCGGTCCGGCTCACCGACCCACCCGACGCGGCACAGCTCGTGGCCCGCATGCTGACCAGCGATTATCCCCTGTACACCACGATTCGAGTCGAAGTCCCGCCTGGCCAGGCAACCCGGATCGTCCCATCCGGACGCGCGGTCCACGAGCCAACCTCCGACGGCGCGACCCTCATCACCATCGGCGGCACCGACGCCGACGACTTCGCCGCGTATCTGGTAAGTCTGGCAACACCTTTGCGCGTGGTGTCGTCCGATGAGGTCCGGGAAGCCTTGCGCCGCAAGCTCATTGACCTGCTCAAAGCCACGGACTGAAATGGCGGAGGGCGGCTTTGCCGAGGCCGCCCTCCGCCCGGGGAACAGCTGACTACGGAGACGAAGCGCAGTCAGCTGTGTGGGGGGTCGTTATTGGCCGCAGCGAACGATGACGTGCAGCCGTGGGTTGACCGAACCGCCGCCGCTCGAGGTGCCCGCGGCGAACCAGCCGATCTGGCCCGCGCGCACGGCGAGCGACCAGGTCAGGAAGGATGTGACCGCGGCCGGGTTGCCGTCGTTGGTGACGCTCGCGCCGCCGACGATCGGCAGGGTTCCGGCCGGACAGTGCGCGTATCCGTTGGCGGAGCCGGAGATGGTGCCCGGTGCGAACGTGATCGGGTAGTTCTCCTCCAGGATCACCGTGCCGGTGTTCGGCGTGCACCGGGCGATCACCACCCGGGAGTCCGAGCTGATGTTGTTCATCGCCTCAACCCGCCAGCCGCGCGCGGTGGGTGTGTTGGTGCGCAAGAAGAAGTCGGTGGTGCTGACCAGGCCCGCTGCCGTCTGGAAGTACCCGCCACCGGCGAACGAGTAGTAGCCGGTGGGGCAGGACACCGAACCGCTGTACTGGTTGGTGCCGGTGTTCGGGAACAGCGCGCGGGTCTCGAAGGAGCCCGCGAACTGCGCGCTTGGCGCGCATTGGCTTTGCGCGAAGACGCTTTCCCCGGCATTGCTCGCGGTCATGTTGACGGTCGCCGCGGTGCCGAAGTTGGTGGGCGCGATGCTGTTGATCGCGTCGCCACCGCCGCCCGCGGACACCATGGCGGAGCCGACCGGGCAGCTCGCGGTGGCGAACCCGCGAGCGAACTGCGCGACCGCTGTCGAGTTGAGCACCACGGTGAACGTGTTCGGGCTGACCGCCGCCGCTGCGGGCACAGCGGTTGCCACTGCCACACCGGCGGTGAGGGCCAGCACGACCGTGATGGCACGGAGTTTCATGGCGTATTCCTCCTCTGACCTGTTATTGGCCTGGCTGCAGGACGGCCACGCAGGTCGGTGCGACGTTCCATCGGTTGCCGGTCGAGACGATCGGTTCGGCGAACCCGCCCGGCGCGCGCTGCGAGCATTGGAGCGAACGGATGGCGCCGTGCGACGCGTTGAGCGCCACCGTCACGCCGTGGAACAGTTCGGGCCGGGAGTCCAGTCGCACCGCGGCGAAGTAGGTGTTGGCGCCGGTGTCCGTCAGTGGTCCGGTGATGGTGTTGCCGGTGATCATCGTTTCGTTGAACGGCCCGGTGATGGCCTGCAGCTGGATGCCGGACCCGTTCGGCGCGGGCTCGGTGAACGTGATGTCGTTGTCCCGGATGCCGATGTCGCGCACCGAGTCCGCGTAGATCCCGTTCGAGTCGCCATCGGTGATGATGGTGTTGTTCGTGACCGTCATCTGCGCCGGGATTCCGCCGCTGTGCGGGGTGATCCTGATCGCCGTGCCGGCCACTCCGTGCCGGCGGATCAGGTTGTTGTCGATCTTGTCGCCGCCCGCCACGTTCTCGATGTCGATGACGCCGGCACCGGTCAGCGCGGTCACGTCGAAGGTGTTGTCGGAGACGATGACATCTTGGGTGCGATACAAGGAAAGGCCGCGACCGCTGAAGGTGTTGCCGGTGATCGTGGCGTGCCGGTAGGACGTCAGTGACGCGCTGAACGTGACGGTCGAGTCGGCGAACGAGTTGCCTTCCAGCCGCAGGCCGTCGTCCCAGTCGCCGCCGGTCGCCTCACCGTCGAAAGCGGTGTCACCGATCTGCTCGCCGAAGTGATTTCCGAGGACCGCCAGGGAGAACACGTTGCGCTGCACGCCGATCCCGGAGCGGGCGCAACTGGTGAACGACGCCCCGCTGATCGTCACCCGTCGCACCGCTGTGGCAGGTGTGTTGCCCAGCAACCGGATGCAGTCACCTTTGCGGAAGCCGGGCGTGGCCGGATGGGCGAAGACCACGTCGCGCACGGTGATGTCCGTGACCGGCATCGAACAGGTGGCGGCCGCACACACGCCGGAGCCGATGGCGATCGCGTGCGTCTGCTCGTCGGTGTTCGTCGTCGCGGACGTGTCGATCTTCAGCTGTGCCACGGTGATGTCGCTCGCGCCCGGATCGAGGGAGAGTACGGCGACGGCTCCAGCCTGCTGGTCGCCTACAAGTTCGAGGACCGTGCCGGGCCCGGTGCCGCTAAAGGTCAGGTGGGCGCCATGCGTCGACAAGGCCGCGAACCGGTCGTACGACCCCACCGGTGCCCGGCTCACCCGCCAGCGTCCGCTGCCCAGGCACACGGTGCCGCCACCGGCTGTGGTCGCCGCGTCGATCGCGGCCTGGATCGGGACCCGGTCGTCCGCGCCATCGTCCGGTACCGCACCGAAAGCGGCCGGATCAAAGCATCCACTGGGTCCGGCCCCGGCCTTCGGCACCGCGTCCGCGTGGACCACGACGCCCGCTCCAACAGTAAGCGCGGTGATCAATGCCGCCGCCAGCAGTGCCCGCCGGCTGGTGATCTTCATGTCCGGTCCTCTCTGTCCGCTCACCTCCCATGGCGTGCCACCGTGTGCCATCCGTACCGGTTGGCATGGATGGCACACGATGGCACGCCTGAAGGTCATGGTGGGTGGCCACGTTGGCCGCCCGGGAAGGAAGGCATGTCAGGCTTTTCGGCAAGACGGCTGGTCAAGATGGCACCGGTGGCCGCTGCGCTGCTGGTGGCGCTGTCCGCGCCGGCAGTGGCGCTCGCAGGGGACACCCAAACACCACGGATCGGTGACCGGATCACGCTGAGCCTGATCACGAGTGTGGGAATCCCGAAACTTCAGTCCACCGTGACGGTCGGCGCCATCGCCCACGTCGGCAGCAGCGACCCGATCGGGACGACGGCACCGCTGAACCTGACCGTCAGCTGATGCCCCTGGGATGAGAGCCCGCGGCCGCGGGCTCGTCTCCCCGGTCAGAAAGGCCGGTACCAGCAACGAATCCCGGTGTGGATCGCGGTCCGCAGATGGGCGCCCACCGTCGCGTCGGCCTGTTCGATCCGGGTCAGCGCCCGCCGGATCGCCTTGCCCACAGCCAACCTGGCCCGCTCCTGGCCGTCGGTGAACGTGCGCAGACGTCCGCCGAGACCGGTCGCTGCGGACAGTTCGGCCAGTACCCACTCGCGTTCCCGCCGGGCGGACGCGGTGGTGTCGTCGCGCAGTTCGGCGAGGCGCTGCCGATAGCGCTGGACGGCCTCGGGATCGAGGACCGGCTGGACCGACGAGGTGCTGACCACCCGTGCCACTGCGTCGAGACCGGCCACCAGCTCGATCGCGGCGACCTCGGTGCCGGGGTTGGCGGTGAGCACGGCCAGGTGCAGCATGCCGACGCTGTGGTCGACGAGGACGGCCCGGGCGCCCCATTCGACCCGCCACCTGCTGCCGGACCGGGTCACGCAGGCCGGCCGATGCGCGGGGTTCGGCGCGGTGGCACCGACCTGCACGACATCGCCAAGTGCCGATGCCAGCCGGTCGGCCTGTGCGCGCTGCTCGAGCGCGACGGCCTCATCGTCCGGGTGACCCCGGTACATCAGCGCCTGCGCATAACGACGCCGGGAGACGAGGACCGCGGGCCAATGGCCCAACGCGAGGTCGCGGTGCACGGCCTCGCGCAAATGAGCTACCGCACGGTCCGTTTCGCCCATCGTCAACGACGCCACGCCGAGGACGTGGTGCACCGAGCCGAAGCAGGCGACCCCGGGCCCCGCCATCACCGGCAGGTCAGCGAAAGGCGCGAGCAGCTCGTAGCACCGGGCGGACGCTTTGGTGTTGCCGAGCAGATGCGCCGTCTCCACGATGGCGCACATGGTGACCAGCCAGCTGTCCGACCGTGGCAGCTCGGACAGGCCCCGGCCCCGCAGCTTGGCCAGCAGGCGCTCGGCAGTCGGGTGATCCCCGGCTGACGCCGCCGCCACCGCGAGCAGAGCCTGGAACGAGTTGTCCACGGCGCTGATCGTGGGCGCGTCGACGAGCTCGGTGAGCATCGGCAGCAGTTCGGCCACTCTGCCCTGATACCAACGGATCGCGACCATCTGAGTGCCGTACCAAGCCGCCGCGTCGGCGTGGCCCGCCCGCGCACCGCGTTCGAAGCA
>CBIMJO010000431.1:0-7590 GCA_966244135.1 uncultured Actinocrispum sp.
TTGACCCCCGAAGGCTTCCGGTGGATCGCCGAGGAGGTGGGCCCGTCGGTACAGATCTGCTCGATCTCGGGCGGAACAGACCTCTGCACGGCGTTCGTGGGGGCCGCGCCGGACGTCCCGGTGTGGCTCGGTGAGCTGTCCTGCCGCGCGCTGGGGGCCGCCGTCGCCGCGTACGACCCCGACGGCAAGGAAGTGACCGAGGCCGTCGGCGAGCTGGTGATCACCCAACCGATGCCCTCTATGCCCGTGTACTTCTGGAACGACCCGGACGGCTCCCGGCTGCGGGCGGCCTACTTCGAGGACTTCCCGGGCGTCTGGCGGCACGGCGACTGGATCCGGATCACCGACCGAGGGTCGGCGGTGATCTACGGCCGGAGTGATTCCACTCTCAACCGCGGCGGCGTCCGGATGGGCACCAGCGAGTTCTACCGGGTGGTCGAAGCCTTTGACACCGTCGCGGACTCCCTTGTGATCGACACCACTGCGGTCGGCCAGCCCGAAGGCGAGCTGCTCTGCTTCCTGGTCCTGACCCCAGGAGCCGCGCTGGAAGACCTCGAACCCCAGCTCCGCGCCGAACTCCGCACAGCCCTGTCACCCCGCCACGTCCCCAACAAGTTCATCGTCGTTGAGGCCATCCCCAGAACCCTCAACGGCAAGAAGTGCGAGGTCCCGGTCAAGAAGATCCTCGCCGGCACCGCCCCTGACCAGGCCGTAAGCCGCGACGCACTGACCAATCCGGACTCACTGGCACCCTTCGTCGCGATGGCCCAGAGGTAGAAAACAGGGGCCGCTTTGCAGGGGCCGGGCAGGCCCCTGTACTGTAATCACCCGAAGCGGCCGAGGGGCTCGGGAGGCTTCGCCTAGTCTGGTCTATGGCGCCGCACTGCTAATGCGGTTGGGGTTCAAGCCCCTCCCGGGTTCAAATCCCGGAGCCTCCGCGTAGGACGTTCGGCCTCGGCTGAGCGACAACTGAACAAGCGCCCGTAGCTCAACGGATAGAGCATCTGACTACGGATCAGAAGGTTAGGGGTTCGAATCCCTTCGGGCGCGCTCGACGACGGGCGACCCTTGTCTGCGGAATGCGCAGACAAGGGTCGTTTCGCATTATGTTGGGGGCCGAGCCCCCCACACCCCCCACGTTGCGCCTTTGGCGCGGGGCGCTGCGCGCTTGGGGGCTGCGCCCCCGTTCCCCCTTGGCTGAGATCTATGCGCTTGGGTGGGGATTGTGGGGGGGTGGGTTAGGGGAGGTGGATTTGGGTGAGGAGGGTCTTTGTTGTTTTGGTGAGGGCTTCGTTGGTGATCAGGCCGTTGGGGTTGAGCATGAGGGTTGCGTCGCCGGGGCCTTCGACGGGGATGTGGGCTATCGCGACGGTGCCGTTGGGGGCCAGTTTGACTTCGCCGGGGTCCGGGGGGTTCTTGAGGAAGTCGGTGAGTTGGGTGAGGGTGATGTGGGCGGCTTGGGTTATTGAGGGGGCCATCATGTTGACTGCGCCGGGGTTGGGGGTTGCGACCAGCCAGGTGGCGATGGTTTTGCCGTTGACCTCGTAGTCGCAGTTGATCGAGACCCCGGCTGTGGCGTCCAATGCGGACATTCCCTGATCCCGCTGGGCCGCAAGGGGATCGGGGGCGGGGGTGGTGGACTTCGACAGCTTGACCTCGACCTCGCCCTGGTGGACCTGTGGGGAGTCCGGCAACGCCGCTGCGATGTCATAGGGGATCGGGCAGGTGGTGGGGGATGGGCCTGCGCTTGTCGCTGTCTTGCGGACGCCGTCGAGCGACACGGAGCCGTCGCTCGAACCGCACCCGGCCATTGCCAGCGTGCCGGCGATCAGGACCCCGCTCAGCACCGCGCGTTTGTCGATCACGGGCTGGGATGCTAACCATTCCGTGGCAGCCGCGGAGGCACTTTCGCAGAGGTCACCGGGCGCTCACCGCCGCGCATGCGTGGCCAGCATGATCAAACCCTGTGCCGGAGAGCTGGGCCGAGGTCGTTCTGAGGCCGGAATGTGGGCGGGGTTGGCTAGTGTTGGGGGCGGTAACGGGGAGGAGCTCATGGGCGGCGTCTTCATCAACTACCGGACCGGGGACGGGGACTGGGCGGCGACGTTCGTATCCCGGGAGCTGGCGGCGAAGTTCGGGGCCGCGAACGTTTTCTTCGCCAGCAAGTCGATCCGGGTCGGTGAGGACTTCGTCACGCGTATTCTCGACCGGCTGCGGCAGTGCGAGGTCTTTCTGGCGGTGATCGGCTCCCGCTGGCTCACCGCGACCGACCGGCAGGGCAACCGCCGCCTGGACAACACCGAGGACTGGGTCCGCCGGGAGATCGCCGAGGCGTTCAAGGCCGGGTTGCGGGTCATTCCGGTGTTCCTGGACGGCACCCCGCCGCTCACCGAGGCCGACCTGCCCGCGGAAATCGGGATGCTCGCCCGCTGCCAATACCTCCGCCTGCACCACCGCAATGACGACCGGGATATCGAACGGGTCCTGGACGAGCTCACCGAACTGTTGTCCAGCGCCGAGGTCATGCCGCGGGGAAGACCGGACGACATCGTCGCCCGGCTGAAAAAGGCGCTGGCGGAATCGAACAGCAGCGTCGCGGACCTAGTGCACACCGCGACCGTCAAAGCACTCGACGCCCTCGCCGAGAGCCGTTATCCGGTCTCGGTGCGGTTCGCCGACCGGGAAATGCCCGGCAAACTGGCCGAACGACTGGTCTCCTACGAACGGGACATGACCGGATTGCTCCGGCTCGTGGCCAACGGGATCGTGCACGGCGACGCCGGGCATGACGAACTCTGGATCCGTGCCGTGGAACGGTTGCTCAACCGGGTGCGGCGCCGGACTTCCGGGCCGTGGATCGCCGCCGAGGCCTATCCCGCGCTCCTGCTCACCTACGCGGCCGGTATCGCGAGTACCGCGAGCGGCCGTGAGGATGTCGCATACCAGGTGTTGATGTCAGCCAAATCCGGTGACACACCGGCGATTCGCTCGATGGGACTGCGGCACGTCGTCGACCCGAGATACGCCGCGGAGTTCCCGGAATGGAACGGCATCCGCTACTACCACCCGCTCAGCCGTCACCTGCGCAAATCGCTGCGGCCGGTCTTCGCCGACCTGCTCGACGAGCACGAATACGAATACGCCTTCGAGGAGTACGAATATCTCCGCAGCCTCCTCGAACTGCACGACTCCGCATTCGCCTCCCTCGGCGAGTTCGCCTACTCCCTGGCCAACGGCCACTCCGGCGTGCACGTCCGGATGAACACCCGCCTCGCGGAGGGCTCACCGCTGCTCAAAGCCGGTGCCTTCGACGGCAGCGAGGCCAACGTGACCACGGCCCGCCACCAGCTCGAAGCCTCCATTCGCGGCCGCTACCGCTGAGGGAGCGTGCAGCGAACTCTGCCGATGCAGCCGCTTTCGCCCTTGGTCGAGGTGTTCAGGCCGCCATCGGTGACACCCGGTGTGTCCGCATTGATGTCGAACCCGATGTTGTCGACGCCGCTGTTCTGGGTGATGGCCACCGAGCGGCCACCGACGTTGGGATCGACGAAAAGGCCGCCGGAATTTGCCTCACCCGCAGTTCCGTTGTGCTGGAAGGTGTTTTGGGAGACGGTCACCTGACCGCCGCCGAACTCGACGGACATACCGTAGCCCAGTGCGTCATGGAAAGTGTTGCCGGTGACGGTTCCCTTGCTGCCCTGGCTGATGGTCAGGCCGGTGAAGTTGTTTCCGGAAATCGTGAAGTTGTCCGCTCTGACCGAGTTCGACGCCGCCGGTGTCATCGATGTGTTCCCGGTGAGCGTCAACTGGACCGGCGACATGGTTCCCAGACTGATGGTGCTGTTCTCGACGGTCAGCGAAGAGCATCTGCCCCCGGTGCCGTCGGTGATGGCTCTCACCGCCACGTTGGCGTCCGCGGTGATGGTGATGTTCGATGACGGCGCCTCATTGAACTTCTGGCAGAAGAAATTCGCCGCGCGGATCGTGCCACCCGCGATCGTGCAGTCGCTGTTGCCCGAACACCGCATCTTCGTCACTGGCGATGTCGGGTCATCGTGGTATGCGATGGTCGAATTGTTGACCTTCGCCTCGGAGCTGTCGTCGAACATGAACCCGACGGCCCCTTCCAGGGTCATGCCGGACAAAATGGTTCCGCGAGCACGAGCGGTCCGGACATCGCCGCCGACGAGGGCGGAACCGGAGTCGAATGACGAGGACGTAATCACGACTCCGGAAAGCGTCACCCCGGAAGCGTCGGTCACGTTGATCCCGGTGGTGAAATGGCGGACGAACCCGTTGAATATCTTGCTGCCCGAGCCGTGCACCAGGATTCCGACGCTGCCGTTCGGGTCCGGACGCTGAGCCGAGATCGTGCGCCCGTGGAGGTCGAGCGTGATGTTCGGCGCGGCCAGGGTCAGCGTGGCGCCCTGACCAGGGCAGATCAGGTCCTGGTCGAGGGTGGCGCTCGCGGTGAGCACTGCGCCGCAGTGCACCGGCGGAAGCTTGTCCACTACCTTGAAATCGCGCTGTTCCGGGACTCGCTGCGTGCCCCTGACCAGGGTCAACGTCACCGTATAAGTCCCCGGTGTGGCGAACGTGTGCTCGAACGAACGCTGGTCGGAGCCCGCTTCGAAGCCTTGCGGGCCGCGCAGCGACCACTCCCAGCGGTCGATCCGGCCGGAGCCTTCAGCGCTGAACGACACCGGCTGACCCACCACTGGCGTGGCCGGGGCGATAGTGAGCCTGGTGATCCGCGGCGGGGCCTCCACCGGGTCGACAGTCACGGTCGTGCTGGTGATCGGGACGGCCTGGCCGGAGGCCAGGGTCACGGCCACGCTCACCAGGAACTCGCCGTCCCGGTTCCAGCGGTGGCGCACATTCACCCCGGTGGCGTCGGTACCGTCGCTGAACGTCCATCGCGCGGTGGCGATCTCGCCGGAGGCCACGACGGTGAAGTCGAAGTCCTGGCCGACCACGCCGTGGTCACTGGGCTTGACCACGATCGCCGCACCCGGCCGGACCGGCGTGTTCGGGTCGCTGCCCGGGCCGCTCACCGGCGGCTGCTGGCCGGTCCGGTTGGTGTTGGGCGGCGCGGCGTTCGGCGGCCGGCGGGTGTCGTCGTGGTTGTTGGCGACCTGGGCCGGGTAGATCTTGTCCGGCTTGGAGGTGTCGTACTTGACCACCGCCCGCACCCGGCCGTCCAGCTCCAGCACACCCGCCTGGTCGGTGTCCGGGTCGTTGTAGAAGATCACGCCGTCCCGGTTGAGCAGTTCGAACTTCACCGGGCGGTCGAACAGTTGCTTCTCGACGACGATCCGCATGGTCGCCAGGTCGACGATCCACACCCGGCCGGTGGCGTAGTCCGGGACGATCGCGTGCTCGTGCGCCTCCAGCGGCGCGCCCAGCTGGGCGGCGCCCGTCCCCAGCGGAACCGGGGCCGCGCACGAGGACGTGCAGACCATGAGCAACCCGCGGGAGGCGACCGAGATCAGCATCCGCTGCTGCCGGGGCGACCCGCTCACCGCGACGACGTCGTCCGGCCGCAGATCGGGCTGAGCCGACTGGTCCACCTCGCCGGTCGACGGGTCGAGGAACGAGACCTGCCGGCCGGGCACGTCCACCAAGGCCGGGGCGCCATCGGCCACCGTGAGCCGCGTTTTCCCTGGTGTCCCAGCCTGTCCGCGGGACTGGCGGCCCCCGTCGAACCACACCAGGTCACCACTGCGGTCGTCGAAGATCCACAGGTGCCCGTTGGCGTCCACCACCGAACCGTCCGCACCGATCTGCGCGGCCAGCGGCTGCGGCGCCCCGCGCGGCGACAACGTGACCGGATCGGCCGGGGCGAGCAACCCCCGGGCCGAGTTCAACGCGTGCAACGTCGCGGGGGTGGGGAAGATCGTGTCCGCCATCGCGGGCGCCGACCGGGTGACCTCCTGCGTCGCCCCGTCCACCCGGATCACCGAGCCGTCCTGCCGGTTGACCGCGTACCCGTTGGACTCCTCCTGGGAAACGGTCAAAGGACTGCCCGCGGGAGCGACGTTCACCCGCGCGGCCACCTCGGCCGAGGCACCGTCCAACAGGGTCATCTGGCCGACTTTGTTGGACGCCAGCCACGCCGAGCCCGCGTGCAGCTGGAGCTGCGGCGCCTCGTGTGCCTCCTGCGACCCCACCACGACGACGGCGGTGAGGAACCCGGCGACGGCCGTGGCCACCGCGCCGATCCGGATCCGTTTGCGAGTGATCACCCGACCCCCAGTCTTTCCAGGTTCCTGCGGCCCTGCCGGGTGTCCCGGCGGGCGGCGAGCAATGGCCGCGGGTCGAACCGCGTCCACAGGCGCCGTGGCGAGAACCGGCGCGGGGCAAGGAATCGGCGGATCTCCGGCTCCAGCTCCCAGGCCCGCTCGCCGTCCTCGGCGGTCACCTGACCCGGCGCGAACACCGCCTTGGTCGCCAGCGGGGCCAGCGACCGGACCGCCTCGAAGTCCCCGGCCAGCACCGCGATCTCGTCGGCCGTCGCCGAGACCGCGAACCTGATTCCGCGCTCGCTCAACCGATCCGTCACCTCACGCCACGCCCCCAGCACGCGATCCGCGCCCACTGCGTTGCGCCGTCGTCGCCGTCGGCGCGCCTTCGCCGCAGCGGTGAAGATCGCTCCGGCAACCCCGAGCCCGGCCACACCGATCGCCGCGTACGCCGTCGTCCGCAGGGCCACACCCCAGCCGTTGCCGCCCTCACCGGACGTGTCCGGCTGCGGGCCGAGTACCGGTGGCGCGGCGAGAGGCGGGTTGTCCTGCGGCGGACCGATGACCGGGCTGTCCGACTGGGTGCGCCGGTCGCTGACGTTCCGGGTCGGGTCGGTGGGCTCGAACGGAACCCAGCCGTAGTCGTCGAAAGCCACTTCGGCCCAGGCATGCGCCTCAGCGGTGGTGACGATTCCGTTGGCTGGCAAGCGATACCCGACCGCGACCCGCGCCGGGAACCCGATCGCCCTTGCCAGCACGGCGAAGGCCGCCGCGTGCTGCTCGGCGTACCCCAGGTCGTCGCCCGGTTGCGTGCCGGTGAGCAACCTGGTCAACGCGCCGTATGAGTGCCCTGGGTCCGCGTCGAGGCTATAGGGCAACGACCGCAGGTACTGCTCGATCGCCACGAGTTGCCCGTAGGGCGCGGTCTGGGAACTGGTGAGCTCCTGGGCCGTCAGCCGGATCTGCGCCGGCAAGCCAGGTGGCAGCCTTGTGTACGGCACGAACTGCGCGGAAGCGCTGGGCAGTGCGAGCGCCAGAGTGTCGTCGCGGGTGCTGACGTCCCCCGCGACCGTGTACTGCAACCCGCGTGGATCGTTCTCAGTGGTGGCAAGGACACCGGACGCGGCGCTGAACCCGATCCGCCCGGTGCCTGCCTCGGGCGAGTCGAACCGGGTCGGCCGGCCGAGCGCGGGCAGGAACGGCCCGCCCAGGTCGTCGATCTCGATCGACGCGGACACCGGCACGGTTCGCGGCAGCGGCTGGTCCGCGGCGAGTTTCCGGCCCGCGACAACGAACTTGTCCGCGGCCGTCCACAGTGTCCCGTTGTAGTCGTCCAGCGCCGCGGTCC
>CBIMJO010000432.1:0-7588 GCA_966244135.1 uncultured Actinocrispum sp.
AGGTCGAGGTGGCTCGCAAGAAGCTGGACCAGGAGCAGGTCGAGCTGCCGCCGGACTCCGGCGCGGAGTGGGTCGCCGCGCGGGCGGTGGGCCGCTGGCGCTCCGGCGCGTCGGTCGCGCACAACCCGAACGCCGAGCCGCCGGTCAAACCGGGCGCCCCGGACGACAACCTGATCAGCTACGCCGACGACCCCGACGGCCACACCACGCCCGTTTTCTCGCACATCTGGAAAACCAACCCGCGCGACCATTTCGAACCCGGTCATGTGGTGGCGGACACCCGGCGGATCATGCGCCGCGGAATTCCGTACGGCGCACCATTCGACCCCGCCGGCGGCGCCGGGCACGGCCCGGATGCCGACCGCGGCCTGGTTTTCATCGCCTACATGTCCGACCTCGCCGGCCAGTTCGAGTTCCTCCAGCAGGCGTGGATCAACAACGCCGGCTTCCCGCCCGGGAAAGACGCCGGAACCGACCCGGTGATCGGCAAGGACAGCGACGTCACGCTCAAGCTGGACAGCAAACCGGAAGGCAGCAAACTGCATTTCGCCCAGTTCGTGCGAACGGAGGGAACGATTTATGCCTTCGCACCGTCAATCAGCACACTGCGCACCCTCGCCGGGGCCTGATCGCGACTGGTGAAAAGCGGCGCCCTCGTGTCATTCAACGCACGAGGGCGTCTATCAGTTCCGCCGCGGAAGTGCCGGCGCGGACGAAATCACGCGACTCCGCCTTGAGGAACCCCTCGGTGACCATGTGGTCCACCATCTGCACCAGCGGCTGGTAGAAGCCGTCGACGTCGAGCAGCCCGATCGGCTTGCCGTGGATGCCGAGGTGCGCCCACGTCCACGCCTCGAACAGCTCCTCCAGCGTGCCGATCCCGCCGGGCAGCACGAGGAACGCGTCCGACAGCGCGGCCATCTTCGCCTTGCGCTCGTGCATGTTCGCCACGACGTGCAGCTCGGTGACGTCCGAGTGCGCGATCTCCCGGTCGAACAGCCCCTCCGGGATCACGCCCACGACGTCACCGCCGGCCCGCATGGCCGCGTCGGCCACGACACCCATCGTCCCGACCCGGCCACCGCCGTACACCACGGTGATCCCACGCTCGGCGAGCAGCCGCCCCACCTCGGCGGCCACCTCCGCGTACCGCTCGCCCCGGCCGTTGGTCGAACCACAGAACACGCACACCGCGAGATCGCTCACCCCAGCATGATCCCACCGGGTGTCGAGCGGTTTAGTGGACTTCCTCCCAGGCCCGGTAGGCGTCCTCGACGACCTGCACGGCCTCGTCGATGTCGTCGGTCACGTGCACCAGCGCGAGGTCCTTCTCGCCCACCTTGCCGCTCTTGAACACCACGTCCTGCAGCCAGGCGTGCAACCCGCCCCAGTACTCGGTGCCGAACAGCACGATCGGGAACTTGGTGACCTTCTTGGTCTGCACAAGGGTGAGCGCCTCGAACAGCTCGTCCAGGGTGCCGAACCCGCCGGGCAGGCAGATGAACGCCTGCGCGTACTTGATGAACATCGTCTTGCGGACGAAGAAGTACCGGAAGTTCACGCCCAGGTCGACCCAGGGGTTGAGGCCCTGCTCGAAGGGCAGCTCGATGCCCAGGCCGATGGACAGCCCGCCGGCCTCGGAGCAGCCGCGGTTGACCGCCTCCATGGTGCCCGGCCCGCCGCCGGTGATCGCCGCGAAGCCGGCCTCGGCCAGGGCGGCGCCGATCTTGCGGCCCAGCTCGTACTCGGGGTGCTCGCGCGGGGTCCGGGCGGAGCCGAACACGGTCACCGCGCGCGGCACCTCCGCCAGGGCGCCGAAGCCCTCCACGAACTCGGCCTGGATGCGCATGACCCGCCACGGGTCGGTGTGCACCCACGCGGACGGGCCGCGTGAGTCCAGGAGGCGCTGGTCTGTTGTGGTCGGTTCGTCACTGCGCGCCCTGCGCAGGGTCACCGGGCCCCGTTGCTTTTCCCTGGGGCGATCCTCGTTTATCGTCATCGGCTTGATTCTAGGCCCGCCGGTCCGTCCATCCGGTGACTAGCTCAAGAATTGCACGAGTACACGGGCGCACTCACTGATCTGCCGGACATCGACGTGCTCCTGTTGGGTGTGCGCCAATGTCGGGTCGCCGGGACCGAAGTTCACCGCGGGCATGCCCAGCGCGGCGAACCGGGCCACATCCGTCCAGCCGAGTTTGGCCACCGGGTCGCCGCCCGCCGCTTGGACGAGCTCCTTCGCGGCCGGAGCCTGCAGACCGGGCAGCGCGCCCGCGGCGAAGTCGGTGACCCGCAGGTCGAAGCCGTCGAACACCTCCCGCAGGTGCCGCTCGGCGTCCTGCGGGGAACGGTCCGGCGCGAACCGGTGGTTGACGGTCAGCACGGCCTCGTCGGGCACCACATTCCCGGCCACCCCACCGCCGATCCGCACCGCCTGCAGGCCCTCGCGATACACACAGCCGTCGATATCGACAATGCGCGGCTCGTATTCGTCCAGCCGCCGCAACGCACCCGACATCGCGTGAATCGCGTTCACGCCCATCCATGCCCGCGCCGTATGCGCGCGCTTGCCGGAGGTGCGGATCTCCACCCGAATAGTGCCCTGACAGCCGGCCTCAATGACCCCATTCGACGGCTCGCACACAACCGCCAGGTCCCCCGTCAGCCATTCGGGCAGGTCGCGCTCGACCCGGCCGAGCCCGTTGCGCTCGGCCTCGATCTCCTCGCAGTCGTAGAACAAGAAGGTCAGGTCGTGCCGGGGCTCGGTGACGGTGGCGGCGAGGTGCAGCATGACCGCGTCCCCGCCCTTCATGTCGACCGTGCCGCAACCGTGCAGGATGTCGCCCTCACGGCGGGACGGCAGGTTGTCGTTGATCGGGACGGTGTCGAGGTGCCCGGCCAGGACCACGCGCTGCGGGCGGCCCAGGTTCGTGCGCGCCAGGACCGTGTCGCCGGACCGCACCACCTCCAGGTGGCCAAGCTTCGCCAGCGCCCGCTCGACGGCGTCGGCCAGCTCCTGCTCCGTCTCGGACACGCTGGGGATGTCCACCAGCACCCGCGTCAGTTCGACAGGATCCCCACCCAGCTCCAGCTCCACAGTCACACCCGCAACGCTACGGCAGCAACCCTCAGTGACAGGCCGATACCCTGTGCTCATGCGGCCGCTCACAATCGAACTGGACGAGCAGACCTTCCGTGACGCGCAGGAGCCGACAGCCAGGCGCGGCCTGACCGTGGCGGACCTGATCGCCGAGACGCTGCGCCGGCTCACCGGCCCGGCCCGCGACCACGTGGATCCTGCCCGCCCACGCCTTTGACCTGCTCACCCCTCGTGAGTGGTTTTCGTTGTGCCAACTCACACAACCACTCACGAGGGCTGACCTGGGGCGTTGTTACCTTTGCTGTGTGAGTGAGCAGAGTCTTGAGGTGGGGGGCGCGTTCGGCGTCGGCCTCGCCACGGTGACCGTTGACGGAACGGTTCTGGACACGTGGTTCCCGAAGCCCAAGCTCGGGGAGGCGCCCGCGCCCGGGACGCAGCGGCTGTCCGAGCAGGAGGCGGCCGAGGAGCTGGGCGCCGGGATCTCGGCGCTGCTGGGGCCGGACGACGACCGGGGTGTGGAGGTCATCGCGGTCCGCACGGGGATCACGTCGCTGGCCGACGCGCCCAACGACGCGTACGACGTCTACCTGCGCCTGCACCTGCTCTCCTACCGGCTGGTCGCGCCGAACACGGTCAGCCTGGACGGGATCTTCGGCCTGCTGTCCAACGTCGTGTGGACCAACCACGGGCCGTGCCAGGTCGAGGGGTTCGCGGAGACCCGGCTGCGGCTGCGCGCCCGTGGCGCGGTGACCGTGCACGGGATCGACAAGTTCCCCCGGATGGTCGACTACGTGATCCCGACCGGTGTGCGGATCGCCGACGCCGACCGGGTGCGGCTCGGCGCGCATCTGGCGGGCGGCACGACGGTGATGCACGAGGGCTTCGTCAACTACAACGCGGGGACGCTGGGCGCCTCGATGGTGGAAGGCCGGATCTCGCAAGGGGTCGTGGTCGGCGACGGGTCCGACGTCGGTGGCGGGTCGTCGGTGATGGGCACACTTTCGGGTGGTGGCAAGGAGACGATCACCATCGGCGAACGGTGCCTGCTGGGCGCCAACGCGGGGATCGGCATCTCGCTCGGCGACGACTGTGTCGTCGAGGCGGGCCTGTACGTCACGGCGGGCACCAAAGTGTCCCTTCCGGACGGTCGGCTGGTGAAGGCCAAGGACCTCAGCGGCTCCGACGGCCTGCTGTTCCGCCGCAACTCCAGCACCGGCGCGGTCGAGGTGGTGCCCCGCAAGGGAACCGGTATTGACCTGAACGCCGCCCTGCACGCCAACGATTGACCCAGTACTGGCACTTTCCGTTCACCTACCATTCATGGGGTGACCACCTTCCTCACCCCTGTCGAGCTCGGCCTCGCGCCGGAGCCGACCACGGCACGACGCAAGGACCCGCCCGCTGTACACGTGCGCGCGCGGCTGGACTCCCAGCTGCGCGCGCTGCTGGCGTACGAGCCGGGCACCCGGTCCGGAGTGGACCCTGAGGACCTGCACCAGATGCGGGTCACCGTCCGCCGCCTGCGGGCCGCGGTCGCCGCGGAGGGCGGGGCTCTCGGCGACGCCGCCATGCACCTGCAGACCGAACTCAAGTGGCTGGGCAACATGCTCGGGCCGGTCCGCGACATCGACGTCCAGCTGGAGCGCCTGCGCGCCGAGGCCGCCGCGTTCGAGGACGACGAACGCGCGGCGGTGGAGCGGCTGCTGGCCGGGCTGGTCGACGAACGCCGGGCGGCCCGCCGCCGGATGCTCGCCGCGTTCCGCACCAAGCGCTACACCGCGATGCTGGTGTCCATTGCGGACGCCGCCAATTCCGCACCCACCGGCGACACTCAGGCCAAGAAGGTCCCCGAGGTCGTCGACGTGATCAACCGGCCCTACCGCAAGCTGCGCAAGGCCGTCCGTGCCCTGGGCGAGGACCCGCCGGACGACGACCTGCACGCGCTGCGGATCAAGGGCAAACGCTTGCGCTATGCCGCCGAACTCGTCGGTCAGCCGGCGAAGGACCTGATCAAGGCCACCAAGGGGTTCCAGGAGGTGCTCGGTGAGCACCAGGACGCCGCCGTCGCCGAGGACACCATCCGCAGGCTGATGAGCGGCCACGACGACCCCGAGGTGATCTTCGTGGCGGGCCGCCTGGTGGAACGGGAACACGCCCGCCGCCTCGCCTACCGCGCGCAGTGGCGGGACAAGTGGGCGGCCGTGGACGAGTTCTCAGAGACGTTCGGCGGCTGACGCCACCCGCTCGTCGGTGGCGGTGAGCGCCACGCGGACGTGCTGGCCGCCGGTGGGCCCGTAGAACGTGCCCGGCGCGACCAGGATGCCCCGCTCGGCCAGCCAGTCCACCGTCTGCCAGGCGTCCTCACCGCGGGTGCACCAGAGGTACAGACCGGCCTGCGAGTGGTCGATCCGGAACCCGGCTCGCTCCAGCGCGGTGCGCAGGACCGCGCGGCGGGCCCGGTAGCGCTCACGCTGCACGTCGACATGGTCGTCGTCGGAGAGCGCGGCCGTCATGGCCTCCTGCACCGGCCGGGGCACCATCATCCCGGCGTGCTTGCGGATCTCCAGCAGCGAGGCGACGAGCGACGGATCGCCGGTGACGAACCCGGCCCGGTAGCCGGCCAGGCTGGACGACTTGGACAGCGAGTGCACCGCGATCAGGCCGGTCAGGTCCCCGCCGCAGACGTCCCGGTCGAGGACCGACAGCGGCTCGGTGTCCCAGGCCAGCGACAGGTAGCACTCGTCGGACACCACGATGGTGCCGCGCTCGCGGGCCCAGTCGACGACCTTGCGCAGGTGCTCCACGGGCAGCACCTTGCCGGTCGGGTTGGACGGCGAGTTCAGCCAGACGATCTTGGGCCGGCGCGGGCCGACCCTGGTCAGGCCGTCGGCGCGGAGCACCTCCGCGCGGGCCAGCAGCGCGCCGACCTCGTACGTGGGATAGGCCAGCTCCGGGATGACGACGAGGTCGCCGGGCCCGGCGCCGAGCAGCGTCGGCAGCCACGCGACGAGCTCCTTGGAGCCGATCGTGGGCAGCACGGACACCGGGTCGATGCCGCCGATGCCGAACCGCCGGCCGAGGGCTTCCACGGCTGCCTGGCGCAGCTCAGGCGTGCCGTGGGTGGTGGGGTAGCCGGCCCGGTCGGAGACGGACGCCAGCGCGGCCCTGATCTTGTCCGGCACCGGGTCGACCGGGGTGCCGACGGACAGGTCCACGATGCCGTCCGGATGGGCCCCGGCCCGGGCCTTCGCCCCGGCCAGGGAGTCCCACGGAAAGTCGGGCAGGCTCAATGCTCGTGTTCCACGGGCGGGAGGTCCTTGATCCACTGCGGGTCGGCCGCGACCTTGCCCACCTTGGAGGCGCCACCGGGCGAGCCGAGCTCGTCGAAGAAGTCGACGTTCGCCTTGGTGTATTCCTTCCACTGGTCGGGGACGTCGTCCTCGTAGTAGATCGCCTCCACCGGGCACACCGGCTCGCAGGCACCGCAGTCGACGCACTCGTCAGGGTGGATGTAGAGCATCCGGTCACCCTCGTAGATACAGTCGACCGGGCACTCTTCGATGCACGCCTTGTCGAGCAAGTCGACGCAGGGCTCGGCGATGACGTAGGTCACGGTGCTCTGCTCCTTCTCCCAGCAGGTGTTCACGCGCCGTTCGGGAAGCGCGTTGCCGTCAGTATCCCCCGTCGCCGCTGTCCGCGGAGACCCGGTGCCACAGCGTGACCCGGATCTCAACGGGGGCCGATGAACAATGGCGCATGTGGAACCCATTGTTCGACTAGAACGCGACTGCGCCGACGTCTGGCCGGCTCTGGTGGACCTGCCGCTGGGCGGGTGGCGGATGCGGGCGGCGGGCGGCTTCACCGGGCGCGCCAACAGCACGCTGACCACCGGAAACCCCGGGATGCCGATCGCGGACGCGCTGGCCGCGACGGTGGACTTCGCCGGCCGGCAGGGCATTGGACCATGCGCGCACGTCGTCGTCGGCTCGCCCGCGGAGGCGGGCATCGAAGCAGCCGGTTGGCACGTCGACCTGGGCCATCCGGGTGGCGCGGAGTCCCTGGTGATGACCGGCCCGCTGAGCCCCGGACAGTTCGCCGGCGCCGTGGTCAACGCCACACCTTCGCCCGAATGGTGGGATTTGACCGCCGGTTCGACGGACCCCAGTGACGCTCAGCGACACGTGCTCGGCTCGTACCCCGGCACTGGCTACGGCCTCGTGTCCTATGACGGCGCCGTCGTGGGTGCCGTGCGTGGCGCAGTCATCGGGGACCTACTACACGTCTCGCGACTTGCCGTGCGCCCGTCGCACCGACGGCTCGGTCTCGCCGATGGGTTGTTGCGTGTGTTGTACGCGTGGGCCGTCGCGCGTGGGGCACAACGGCAGGCACTACAGGTTGCTACAGGCAATACAGCGGCCATCGAGCTGTACAAGCGCCTAGATGACCTATTCCAAGGGATGGCTGCCTGCAGACAAGAAGCGAGGGCGTCCA
>CBIMJO010000433.1:0-7577 GCA_966244135.1 uncultured Actinocrispum sp.
CGACAGCAACGCGCACAACCCATATGGCGAGGACAGCAAGGGTTTGTGGCAGATCAACTCTGCCGTGCACCCGCAGTTCCGCGGAATGGACCTGTACGACCCGGTGCAGAACGCGAAGGCCGCGTTCTCCGTGTCGCATGGCGGCAACGACATCTCACCGTGGACGACGACCCATAACGGCGCCATGGCCAAGTACGTCCGGTACAAGGCGGACGCCCAGGCAGCGGCGGCCGCGTACGGCGACGGTCCCGGCCGCGGCATGTGGAGCGGCTCCACCGGCTACGGCGACGTGACCAGCGCGGGCGACGGTCGCGGCGCGGGCCAGGGCGTCCACCAGACCAACACGGCCCCGAGCGGCGCGGGCAGCGACAACGTCAACGTCGCCCAGCCCGCGGTCAACACCGGCCAGGGTGGTCCCGGGTCGTCGCACACGCCGGTCTACGGGTCGGCGCTGGACGAGGACGTCACGCCTGGCCAGGGCGATGCTGCGGCGGCGGCACAGGGGTTCACCACGACCGGCCAGCCGGCCGCCGGCGCCGGTGGCCAGCACACCCCGATCTACGGCTCGGCCCTGGACGAGGACGCCCAGCAGCAGGTCCAGCAGCCGGTGAACACCGTTCCCGCGCAGGGCACGAACGTCCAGCCGATGGGCACCGGGAACCCCGGCACGCTGCAGAAGTTCCTCGACTCCGCGGTCGCCCAGTCCGGCGACCGGTACGTGTTCGGCGCGGAGACCAACCTCGACGACCCCAACCCCGGCGTGTTCGACTGCTCCGAGCTGGTCGAATGGGCCTCCCACCAGGCCGGGGTGAAGATGCCGGACGGCGCATGGAACCAGTACCGGCACCTCGCCGCCGAGCACTCGACGATGTCGGTCGAGCAGGCCATCCACACCCCGGGCGCGCTGCTGTTCAGCTTCGACCGCGACCCGATGACCGGCAAGCCGGGCGCCGCGCACGTGGCCATCAGCCTGGGCAACGGCAAGACCATCGAGGCCAAGGGCACCCAGTACGGCGTCGGCTCCTGGGAGGCCAACACCCGGCGGTTCCAGTACGCGGGCTACATGCCGGAGATGATGTCCGGCACTGGCGGCGCCCCGTTCGTGCCGACCCCGCACACCCCCGCACCGCCGCCGGACGCCTTCAACCACCGGGTCAACAACGACCCCGTGCACATGGACAAGCAGCCGGAGACGGTGAACATCAGCCACCAGATGACGGCCGCGCCGCCACCACCCGAGCCGCCACCCGCCCCCGAACCACCACCGCCGCCACCGGACCCGCAGGAGGTCGCGCACGTCGAGGCGGCCTACGGCGACACGAACTCCGACGGGCACGACGACGCGCTCCAGCACGCGATGTCCTGGACCACCGACGACCACGGGCTGCACCCCGCCGACTACCCGGTCCATGACGACTCCGTGCACACCGACGACCACACGCCAGGGCACTCATGACAGTGACATCGAACGCAGCGACACATGGTGCTCGTAATGCCGCGGATACCGCGGAGATGCTCGCCCTGCTGGACACGTCCATCGCGGAGATGCGGTCCGCGGGCCGGCCGGACCTGGCCGAGAAGCTGATCAAGTGCCGGCGGCAGCTGACCACCGGTGCCTGGCACGTGCTCGTGGCCGGTGAGTTCAAGAAGGGCAAGAGCGCGCTGGTCAACGGCCTGCTCGGGGTGCCGTTGTGCAGCGTGGACCCGGTGACGTTCACCGCCGTGCCGACCCTGGTCAAGCACGGTGAGGCGGCCTCGGCGGTGCTGGTGCCGGAGACGTCCGAGGACGCCGCGGTGACGCCGCCGCCGATCAAGATCGACCCGCGCAAGGCCGCGGACTTCGGGCGGACCGGGCTCGCCGACGACGGCACGCGGTTGCAGGCGATCGAGGCGACCCTGCCCCGGGAACTGCTCGCGGACGGGCTCGTTCTCGTTGACACGCCCGGACTCGGCGGCGGGTTCGCGGCCGCCGCTGCCTCGGCGACCATGCGGGCGCTGGCCCTGGCGGACGGCGTGATCGTCGTGACCGACGCCTCGCAGGAGCTGACCGCGGCCGAGGTCGACTTCATCAAGCACGCGGCGGACGTCTGCCCGAACCTGATCTGCGTGATGACCAAGATCGACTTTTACCCGCAGTGGAAGCGGATCCTGGACATCAACAAGGCGCACCTGACCGAGGCCGGGATCGACGCGGAGATCATCGCGGTCTCGGCTGTGTTGCGTGAGTACGCTTTGGACACCGGCGACAACGCGCTCAACGCCGAGTCGGGGTTCCCGGTTCTGGTGGAGCGGCTCGGATCCCGATTGCTGGCCGAGCACGCGGCGAAGTCGGTGCTCGCGGCCGCGGGGGTGGTGCGCAGTTCGTTGCGGCAGGTCGCCGAGACGCTGTCGACCGAGCACGCGGCGCTGACGAAACCCGAGCAGCGCCAGGCGACCCTGCAGAAGGTCGAGGAGAGCGGCAAACGCGCGCAGGCGATGTCCAGCCCGTCCTCCCGGTGGCTCAACACGATCAACGACCGGTTCGCCGACATCCAGGCCAAACTGGACGCCGACATCACCAACGTGGTGCGGCGGCTGGACGCCGAGGCGGTCAAGCGGATCAAGGAGGGCGACCCGACCAAGGAGTGGTCGGAGATGGTGCCCTGGCTGTACAAGCGGACCAACGAGGAGATGACCGACGCGCACGCCCGGCTGCTCGCCCAGATCGACGGCCTGGCCGGGGAGATCGCCGGGCTGTTCGACAGCACCGCCGAGGACGTCAACGCGGTCACCGGCACGAACATGATGCCCGCGCAGGACCTCAAGCTGGAGAACCTGGGCAGCAAGAAGGGCGGCAAGCTCGAAGTCGGCATGCACGCCGCGCGTGGGTGGTCGCTGTCCAGCTCGGTCGTGACGACTTTGCTGGTGGCGACACTGAATCCGGGCCTGATCATCGCGTTGCCGATCACCGCGGCGCTGGGTTCGGTGTTCGCCTGGCGGGCGGTGCGCAGCTACAAGACGACCAAAGTGGACGCTGCCCGCAACGAGGCCCAGCGAGCGGTGTCGGTCTACCTGACGCAGGCGCGGTCCGATGCCGTGCGTGCGTCCAACGACCTGATCCGGCACAGCCGTGGCCGGATCCGGGACTACTACCTGGACCAGGCCGCCGAACTGTTGTCGGCGGCCAAGCACGAGCAGGCGGCCGCCGCCCGTGCCGTGCAGGCGGACGGGCAGGCCGCGGCCTCCCGTGGCCTCGCCGCCAAAGCGGAGCTCGACCGGGTGTCGCACCTGATCGCGACCGCTGACCATCTCGCCGAGGGGGCACGCCGATCGTGAACGTTTCTCTCTCGGCCAGGGTTCGCGCCCTGCTCAGCGAGGCTTCCGCCGCCTACCAGGGCAGACCGGGCGGCCGTCTGCTCGCCGATGTCACCCGGCACCTCGATGGCCCGCTGCGCGTGGCGCTGGCCGGACGGGTCAAGGCCGGGAAGTCCACTTTGCTCAATGCCCTGGTCGGAACCCGCATCGCCGCAACGGATGCCGGTGAGTGCACGCGGATCGTGACCTGGTACCTGCGTGGACCCAATCCAGCCGCGACGGCTTTTCCCCGTGGCAGCAGGCCCGCTGGGCTCGCGGTGGGCAATGACGGGACCAGGTGGACGATCGACCTCGGTCAGCTCGACGTGGAGGGTGTGGACCGGATCGAGGTCACCCTGCCCAGCGACTGGCTCGGCCAGATGACGCTGGTGGACACCCCCGGCATGGGTTCCCTGACCGAGTCCGCCGGGCGCCGCACGCAGGACTTCCTGGGTGAGACCGGCAGCGTCGACGCGGTGCTGTACCTGATGCGGCACTTGCACTCCACGGACATCGACTTCCTGGATGCGTTCCACGACACCGACGGCGCCGAGACCTCGCCGGTGAACGCCGTGGGTGTCTTGTCGCGAGCCGACGAAGTCGGTGGTGGCGAAGGAGATCCGCTCGCGCAGGCGGCGAAGGTGGCCGCCGGGTACCGGGCCGACTCACGGATCCGCAGCCTGGTGCACACCGTGCTGCCGATGGCCGGTCTGCTCGCCGAGACCGCCGCGGCGATGGGCGAGGCGGAGTTCCGGGACCTCGCCGAGATCGCCGCGGCCAGCGAGTCCGGCGTCGCGCCGTTGTTGTTGTCCGCCGGGCGGTTCGTTTCCCCGTCCCGGGTTGTGCGGGTGGCTCCGGAGAAGCGTCAGCGGTTGCTGGGATTGCTTGGCATGTATGGCATCCGGCTCTCGCTGGAGACCCTGCGGTCGGGTTCTGTCGACCGGGCGCAGTTGTGTGCCGTGTTGCGGGAACGGAGTGGGCTCAACGAGCTTCGGCGGTTGTTGCTGACTCAGTTCGCGCAGCGGCGGGACGTGCTGAAGGCCGACGGAGCTTTGCGGGCCATCGAGTCGGTGACGCGCATGGATCCCATTCCGGCGGCTCCCCGGTTGCGGCAGGCTGTCGAGCGGTTGCGGGCCGGGGCGCACGAGCTGACCGAGCTGCGGCTGCTGACCGAGCTGCGGATGGGTTCAGTGCAGGCGCCGGCCGAGCAGATCGCCATGATGGAACGGTTGCTGGGCGGGCAGGGTGCTTCGCTGGCCGACCGGCTGAACCTACGGCCGGACACTCCACTTGAGACAGTCCAGGCCGCGATCACCGGCATGCACGGGCACTGGCGGCGGGTCGCGCAGAACCCGTTGATCGACCCGAGCGTCACCCGCGCCGCACAGGTTCTGCAGCGCACGTGCGAGGGTCTGGCTGCCGCAATCCGTTCTGCTCCATCCGGTCCCCCTCAGGGTGGTCCTCAAGGCGGCCCCCCGGGCGGCCCCATGCGGCCTCCGCCCGGTGGCCCGCCTCGTCGCACACCGACGCCGCCAGGCGGTTTCCAGCAGCCGATGCGCCCGCCACCCCCGCCGCCGGACGAGAAGACGACCACGATCGCCCGGCCGGGTCCAGGTCAACAGCCGCGCTAGCACCCGGCACCGGACAAGGTCTAGACAACTTTCTTGACCCCGGTGTTGCGGTGTGCGCACACTCGATCGGCTACCACCCTGTGCTGGAGGCCGACCATGGACCTGTCCCGCCGGAGCATGCTCGGAGTTCTCACGTTGGGCGGGCTGGGCCTGTTGCCCGGCACGGCGTCGGCGGCTCTCGGCCCCGGCAACCCGACGCTCGCCAACGACGTGCGCCAGGAGTTCCTCACCGCGTGGACCGCCTACCGCCGGCTGACCTGGGGGCGCGACGAACTGCGTCCGGTGAGCGGGACCGGCAGTGAGTTCTTCATCAGCGGGACACCGGTCGGCCTGTCGATCGTCGAGTCGCTGGGCACGATGTACCTGATGGAGCTGGACGGCGAGTACGCGGCCGCGGTGAACTGGATCAACGCGAATCTGAACTTCGACCGCAACGCGAGCGTGCACGTCTTCGAGATCATCATCCGGATGCTGGGCGGCTTGCTGTCCGGGTATCACGCCAGCGGCGACGCGGTGCTGCTGAACCGCGCCCGCGACCTCGCCGACCGCCTGATGCCCGCGTTCAACTCCCCCACCGGCGCGCCCTACCAGTTCGTGAACCTCCGGACCGGTGCGGTGTCCGGGAACCAGGTGCCGCTGGCCGAGGTGGGCAGCAACATCACCGAGATGGGTTTCCTGTCCCAGCTGACCGGCGATCCCAAGTACTTCAACGCCGCCAAACGCGCTTTGAAGGCGGCCTACGACCGCCGTTCGTCGCTGAACCTCGTCGGCACGACGCTCAATGTGGACAGTGGCGCGTGGACGGACGCCACCGCTCGCGTCGACCCGCCGGTCGACTCCTACTTCGAATACCTGTGGGACGCCTACCAGTTCTTCGGCGACACCGAGATCCGCGGCTGGTACCAAACGCTGACCTCGGCCATCCTGTCGCGGCTCGCCACCACGATCAATGGGCGCTTGTGGTTCCGTCAGGTCAACATGAACACCGGCGCCCAGGTTGGTACCAACCAGTCGGAGCTGACCGCGTTCTACGCCGGTCTCCTTGCCCAGGGCGGAAACCTGTCCCAGGGCGAGTCGTACCACACCTCGTGGACCGCTGTGCTGGGCCAGAACAAGCTTCCACCCGAGGCGGTCAACACCTCGACCCTGGCCGCCCTGAGCAACGCGTACCAGCTCCGCCCCGAGTACGTCGACTCCGCCCTGTTCCTGTGGCTGCTGACCGGCAACGAGGTGTACCGCACGCGCGCCCAGGACATGTGGACCCGCCAGAAGACGCACTGCAAGGTCGCCAACGGCTACACAATCGTCAACAACATGACCACGAACCCCACCACCAAGGGAGATCTGACCCCAGGCTACTGGTTCGCCGAGAACATGAAGTACTACTACCTCATGTGGGCGGCGGCGCCAAGGTTCAACTACACCACCAACTACCTCACCACCGAAGGCAACGTCCTGCGCGGAATCAACCGCACCGCAACAACCTTCGGCAACACCACATACCGAATCGTCCACCGCGCCTCAGGCCGGGTCCTCGAAGTCCGCGGCAGCGCCACCACCGACGGCGCCCAGGTAAACCTCTGGGACAGCAACAACACCAACACCCAGCGCTGGATCGCCACGACAACCGCCGGCGCGACCCGCCTCACCTGCCTCAACAGCGGCAAAGTCCTCGAAGTCCCAGGCTCATCCACAACCAACGGAACAGCCCTGACCCAACACGCCCACAACAGCACAGCAACCCAACAATGGACCCTCCAACCCGCAACCACCCCCGGCTACTACACCCTCCTAAACCGCAACAGCACCAAAGCCGCCGACACCACAGCCACCACCAACGGCACCCCCATCACCCAGCAACCCCCATCCGGCAGCACAACCCAACAATGGCAACTCATCCCCTCCTGACCCCCGCGCCCAGACGAGCGCTGGCTTCAGGGCACCTGGCTTTCGCGGACCTGCGGCTCGGCGCAGAGCCATGCGCTGCAGAGCTGGGCGGGACGGACGCCGGGGCCTGTGAAGTGGACCCCGGGCCTGTGGGGTTGGGCTCGGTTCGGCTCTGGGTCTTTGGGGTTGTGCGGGACGTGTGCGGCTGGGGGCAATGGGTGAAGCCCGCAGGGACGGGCCTGGTTCGGCTCGGGTCACTGGACTGTGCGGGGTTGAGCCCGGTTAGCTTGGGATCCTGGAGCACGGGGATGGGCACGGTCTGACTCAGGCCAAGGGCGCCCGCAGAGGGTTGGGCATGGCTCAGCTTGGGATCACTGAGGTGGCGCGGGAATCGGCATGGTCTGACTCAGGCCAAGGGCGCGCCTGCGGAAGGCTGGGCATGGCTCAGCTCGGGTCCACTGCGGGGCGCGGGAATCGGCATGGTCTGGCTCTGGCCATGGGTGCCCGCCGAGGGCTGGGCATGACTCAGCTTGGGGTCACTGGAGTCGCGCGGGGGTGGGGCGACGTGAATGCCGGGACCTGCGGGGTGGCGCGGGGGATGTCGTGGCTGAACTCGGGTCGTAGGGATGGCGCGGAGCTGGGGTGGCCGAACTCGGGGTCTTTGGGTGGGCGCTGGGATAGGCGCGGTTCGGTTTGACATGGGTCCCGTCGGCGGCCTCGGCAGGG
>CBIMJO010000434.1:0-7561 GCA_966244135.1 uncultured Actinocrispum sp.
AACGGCACTCCCACCGCTGGAAGCCTCCTCCGGCGACCAACGACGCCCCAGGCTGTCACGAGCCAGCAACCGCGGAATCAACCGGGTCGTGCACATCATGACCATCGTGCAACTGCGCCACGACACCCAGGGACGCGCCTACTACCAACCACGAGGATAGGCGACCGTTTTCCGCAGCCCCTGGACACAGAGGGAGCCATGAGTGGACGTTGGCGGCTCACCTGGCGCCATCCGCAACGCGATGTCCGAACGAAGGAAGCTGCGTTCGTCCGTGTCGACAAAGGGGATGAGCGAACGACCCGATGAATAGACGCGCCCTGTCCTCTATAGGACAAGAATCGCAGGGTCGTTGACGGATACATCGGATCTTTCCTACGGTGGTGTGTGTCTGACGCTGGGAGGACTTCATGCTCGCGACCGTCATGGCAGTCTCGATCCTGGGCATGTCTTCGGTCGGGCCCGCCGCGGCGGCGCCGATCGTCATCTACGTCTCTCCCAATGGGAACGACGTCACATCGGGCATCTGGGCAGGCCGCCCGGTACGCACGCCGCAGCGGGCGCAGGAACTGGTCAGGGCGTTGGCCCCGGCCATGAACCGCGACATCGTCGTCTCGCTCGCCGGCGGCACATATCCGATGACTTCCCCGCTTGCCTTGGACGCCAGGGATTCGGGGAACAATGGGCACAACGTGGTCTGGAAAGCGGCGCCCGGCGCCCGCCCTGTGGTCAGCGGCGGGGTCCGAATCACCGGCTGGACGCGCTCTGGTGAAGTGTGGTCCGCTCCGGTTCCGCCCGGCCTCAGGACCCGGCAGTTCTATGTCAACGGAGTACGAGCGCAACGCGCCAGTGGACCGCTGCCGGTGAAGGTCAAGACCATCCCGAAGGGCTACGAGACGGACACGCCGGTCATGGACAACTGGCGCAACCCCAAGGAAATCGAATTCGTCTACCGGGAAGGCCTCGGTGGCTGGACGGTGCCGCGCTGCCCGGTCGCGGCGATCTCGCCGACTCAGATCACTATGGCCCAGCCGTGCTGGGACAACACCGACAAGCGGTTGCCCCGGATCTCCAGCCAGGCGTGGAATCTCGTCGGCCGGCCTAAGCTGCACGTCACCCCGACCGCTGTGGAGAACGCTTTCGAACTGCTCGACAGCCCTGGCGAGTGGTACCTGGATTCCGCGTTGAACAAGGTGTTCTACCGGCCACGGCCCGGCGAGGACCTGCCCAGCGCCAACGTTGTCGTGCCAGTGCTGGAGTCCCTGCTGTCGGTCACCGGTACCGCTTCGGATCCAGTCCACAATGTAGTGTTCGACGGGCTGCAGTTCTCATACGCCACTTGGCTTCAGCCCAGTACTCCGGAGGGATTCTCGGAGGTACAGGCGACCTATACCCTGACCGGTGCGGGCGCGGGCGATTCGCAGGGTCTGTGTTCGCTTGTCCCCGGCGGCGGTTGTCCTTACGGCGCATGGAGCAAGACCCCCGGCGGCGTTCGGTTGTCCTATGTCCGGGATGTGGCCATCACCGGCTCGGTCTTCGCCCACCTTGGCGGCACCGGCCTCGACCTCGGCCGGGGTACCCAGCGAACCATGTTGCAGGGAAACGTGTTCACGGACATCTCTGGCAACGGCGTACAACTAGGCGAAGTGGACAATCCCGGAGCTGAGGCC
This sequence comes from uncultured Actinocrispum sp., assembly GCA_966244135.1. GTDB lineage: Bacteria > Actinomycetota > Actinomycetes > Mycobacteriales > Pseudonocardiaceae > Kibdelosporangium. The sequence continues at coordinate 1,668 of CBIMJO010000434.1, forward strand.
GCCGAGCGCGCTTCGGGCAACAAGATCGTGAACAACCACTTGTATGGTCTGCCGGTCGAGTTCCACGGTGGTGTGGCGATCGACGTGGCGTACGCCGAGAACACCACGATCGCCCACAACCAGCTGAACGGACTGGCCTACACCGGGATCTCGGTCGGCTGGGGTGGCTGGCTCGACAAAATATCCCTGCCCGGCCTGTCGAACTACTCGCGCCGCAACACCGTGGACGCCAACCTGATCTTCGACCACATGCTGGTCCTGAACGACGGCGGCGGCGTGTACGTCAATGGAGCCCAAGGAACATCGATGCGGGATGGCATGCGGATCAGCGGCAACATCATCCACGACGAGAACGGCCAGCCCAACTCCAAGGGCATCTATACGGACAACGGCGCCGGCTACATCACCATCACCGCCAATGGTCTGTACAACAACCCCATCGACTGGACCCGCCGCCACCGCAACTGGGGTGGCGGCACGACTTACGATCCATACGACATAATCGGCAACTACTGGATGAGGCAACCCCCGGAAACAACCGGCGGTGGCGTCACGATCGAAGGCAACACGGTGATCACCGGCCTCGCGGAAATCCCGGCCGCGATCAGGGACAACGCCGGACTGCAACCGCCCTTCACATCATCCGTACCCGCCCTAACTCCCATGCCATGAAGTCTCAGAGCACTGACAGTGCCGGCGAGCTGATCTCCCTGAACACCACCGCAGGCCAGACTTCCAGGTCACCACAGGCTGAGGAGACGTCATGCGTGCAGCCCTGGCAGTGTCGTGTGTTGCGGCGCTCGTTGTCGGCCTTCCGCAGGCGGCCGACGCGCTCACCGCGAGTCCGCTGGTCAACCCGGTGTCCGGCAAATGTCTGGACGTGACCGGCGGCAGCAACGCCGACGGCACGCAGGTGGAGATCTGGACCTGCACAGGCGGCGAGAATCAGCTGTGGACCTCGACCTCCGCGGGCGAGCTGCGGGTCACCATCAGGGGCGCCACGAAATGCCTGGCCGCGCCAGGCGGCGCGAACGGTGTCAAGGTTGTGATCGGCACCTGCTCCGGCCGGCGGTGGACCCTCAACTCCGATCAGACGATCACCGACGCGCAGTCGGGAAAGTGCCTGGACATCGTCGCCAATGGCACGGCCAACGGCGCGATCGTGGAACTGTGGACCTGCAAGGCCGCCGCGGACAACAACCAGCGCTGGGCGGCCAATGCCAGCACCACGACGGCCGTCAACGTCAGCGGCACCGCGGGTGGACGGGTGTTCGACGGGGTCGGCGCGATCAGCGGGGGCGGCGGCAACAGCCGTCTGCTCGTCGAGTATCCGGAACCACAGCGTTCGCAGATGCTGGACTACCTGTTCCAGCCGGGTTTCGGGGCCGCGGTGCAGCTGCTCAAGATCGAGATCGGCGGTGACGCGGACTCCACCGACGGTTCCGAGCCGAGCATCCAGCACGTGCGTGGCGTGGTCAACTGCGACGCCGGCTACGAGTTCTGGCTTGCCCAGCAGGCAAAGGCACGCAACCCGAACATCCGGCTCTACGGGCTGGCGTGGGCCGCGCCGGGGTGGATCAGCGGCGGCGCCAAGAACTACTGGCACCAGGACACCATCGACTATCTGGTGAACTGGCTCAACTGCGCGAAAAGCCACGGGCTGACTATCGACTACCTGGGCGGCCGCAACGAGAAGGGCCACGACAAGGGCTGGTATGAGAATCTGCGCGCCGCCCTGGACGGCGCGGGGTATCGCAGTCTTCAGATCGTCGGCAACGACAGCGTTGGCTGGGGTGCGGCCAACGATATGGTCGCGGACCCGGCGTTCGCGGCGTCGGTAGGCGTCGTCGGCGTGCACTACCCGTGCGGCTATCTCTCCCCGTCGACCACGTGCAACTCCTCAGCCAATGCGGTCGCTACCGGAAAGCCGTTGTGGGCCAGCGAGAACGGCTCACTGGACATCGACACCGGCGCGGCGGCGCTGATCCGCGGGATCCTGCGCGGCTACATTGACGGCAAGATGACCGGCTACCTGCACTGGCCGCTGGTCGCCGCGATCACCCCGAACCTGCCGTTCAGCACCGTCGGGCTCGCGGTGGCGCCGTCGCCGTGGTCCGGCTTCTACCGGCTGGGCAAGCAGACCTGGGCGCTCGCGCACGTCAGCCAGTTCGCCCAGCCCGGCTGGCGGTTCATCGACCAGGCAAGTGGCTATCTCGGCGGCAACCGGGCCAACGGCAGCTTCGTCACCCTCAAGTCCGGTACCGACTACAGTCTTGTCGCCGAGACCGCCGCCACGACCGTTCCGCACACCGTCAACATCACCGTTTCAAATGGACTGTCCACAGGCGCGGTTCACGTCTGGAGCACCGATCTCAACTCGGGTAGCCAGTTCGTCCGGCTGGCCGACCTCATCCCGTCGAACGGCCGCTACACGCTTACCCTGCAGCCAGGCCGGATCTACAGCCTGACAACGACAACAGGCCAGGGCAAGGGGACGGTGACCAGCCCGGGCCGGCAGGACTTGCCGCTGCCCTACAGCGACAACTTCGACTCGTACCCGGTGAACACGATGGCCCGGTACGTGGCCGACATGCAGGGCTCGTTCGAGGTGCGTCCGTGCCTCGGTGGCCGCGGTGGACGTTGCCTGCAGCAGGTGGCGCCGGTCGAGCCGATCCTGTGGCAGGGCGGCAGCGACGCGTACGCCCTCGCCGGCGACCCCGCGTGGCGCGACTACACCGTCTCTGTCGACGTCAACCTGCAGCAGCCCGGTGTCGCCAAACTGATCGGCCGCGCCAACACCCAAGCGCGGCCGCAGACCAAACAGGCGAGCTACGAACTGCAGGTCAGCGACACCGGCGCCTGGTCCATCGCCGAACGCGACACCACCGCTACCGTCACCACACTGACAAGCGGCACCGTCGCCGCGCTCGGCCTCAACCGGTGGCACACCGTCGCCCTCGACCTCCGTGGCAGCACCATCACCGCCAGGATCGACGGCGCCGCCGTCGGAACCGTCCAGGACAGCTCGTTCGCCACCGGCCAAGTCGGCCTCGGCATGGTCGGCTACCAAACCAACCAGTACGACAACCTCACCGTCACACCGACCTGAAGGGGGTGTTGCTATCACAGCCGGCTCACAGTCCTCACACATGGCCTCGGCTTCGGCATGGCTTCACCAACAAGCACCTTCGTGCCCTGATCGCCGGGCCGTTCGGCAGCGACTACCGCACAGCAACCGCTACCCCAGACCACTTGCCAGAGGCGAGATCCGTGAGCGCCGGCTGTCCGGCGATGATGTTCCCGGTGGGGAGGGACATCGGTTGATCGAACTCGCCGGCGGCCACCGGTCCAGGCTCGAGCAGGTCACAGGCATGTCCTGCCGAAAGCAAGGCACGCACGCGATCAGTACACTTCGGACCATCCACTTAACGTGCTGTGGCGATACTTCAGCGACCTTGTGCGGATCCGATGCCCTCTCGGAGAGCGGGGAAGGACTTCGTCGAGGCAGCGGTAATCGGTGGCGCGGAACATGCCGTGGTCGCGAGCCAGGAAAACAGGGAGTACAGCGTCGTTCTAGCGTGACATAGGCGCCCCACTCATCCCCTTGAATGTCCTCATTGGACATCGCTTCGTGCTCCGGAGGTTGCCCCGGCCATGGCACTAAACCAGAGCAGAGCACAGCGTCGGCTTCGGACGTCATTTCCGACGGATGCGACCTTCCATCAACCGGGGAATTGGGATTCAGGCAATCCAGCTTTCGCCATATCATGCGGGTCCCACGACACGCCGCCTCCAACGCCTGAGCACGGCCACCGCGTCAATGGGCATGCTGTTGTCCCCTTCACCTTTCGGTTCCAGGTAGGCCATCGGACCCAAGAACCTCCCTCCAAGTTCCTCCCGGCTTGGCCGGGGATACGACCAGGCGCCTCATGGCGGACTGCCATCGGTCCGCGACCTGAATGGCCTGCGGCGCACCGGTTGTGACGCCGTCGATGTAGGACGGGCCGCGGTCGCGGCAGACGACTTCGATCGTCGGGTGTCGCGAGAGCCAGGCGGCCAGGGTCTCGGCTTCCCGGTCGGGCAGCAAGTCCAATGGCTTGCGGGTCTGGACATCGATGGCGACGGTTCCGCAGACATGTCCCTTGCGCAGGGCGTAGTCGTCGACGCCGACCGCCACCGGGGCTGACGGTGATGGGTCCGGCAAAGCGCAGACCAGCCGCAGCAGCGTGCTACGGCTGGTCCGAACGCCGATGACACCGCACATCCTGGTATCTGCGCGCCCGGCCAAGGCAAGGCCGATCTTCTCCAGCGTCGAGCGCAGCCGCTCCGACGACCGGCCATACCGCCGTGTCACATCAGGAAGCTGTTCCGAACGATGTCGATCGTGCCGCCAAGTCGACGTGATCTTGGTCGGCAAAGCGGTCTGGCTGCGCTTTGGGGCAACGATGGGCGCATTCACGGTCACGTGGACCGAAATGCGGTTTCGCTGTGGCTCGGGTCCGAAGGTGAGCGGAAGGGCTTCGCAATGGGCCGGTTCGAGACGTACGAGACCGAACCTGATCGTGCGCGTGGAACCGAAGCCCCGGCGGCGGACGACGGTCACCCGCTGCGGACAACCGCGCCGGCCCTGACCCCCTCGGCGATCCTGCGGCTGCAGCGCAGCGCCGGGAATTCCGCGGTGACCCGCCTGGTCCAGCGGCAGCCCACCAAGACGCTCGACGACCCGACGGTGCGGACCGGGACCCCGACGTCGTTCCCATGGGTCGGGAAGGTGCAGGTGCCGTACAACGCCGCGTTGCGCCGCGAACCCCACAAGGACCCGGACTCGCCGTACGCCAACATCCTGGCCGACCTGCCGGGCGGGACCATGCTCGAGGTCACCGGGGTGGAGCAGGGCTGGCTGCGGGTCGAGGTCATCGACCCGGCCGGCGGCGGACCGCAACGCGGGTACGTCTCCCACGAACTGGTCCGGTTCGTCCGGGCCGGCGCGTGGGAGATCGAGATGCCGCCCGAGCCGGTGCCGCGGATCGACCTGACGGTCAGTGAGGCGTTCGTCGTCCTCAAACGGGCGGAGACCAAGCGGCTCAACGACCCGCTGTACCGGCCGGTGGACGACGAGGCCCGCCGGATCGACGTCGCGACCAAGACGCTGGAGGACACCGCGCGCTACCGCGTCGATCATGGCACCTACGTGGTCACCTTCGTGCAGACCGCCGGCTCGAAGATCAAGATCCAGTCGATCGAGGACTTCGTGCTGTTCGCCGAGACCGTCGAGCACCAGTATCCGAGCGCCACACCGGCGCAGATCGCCAGCGAGATCCGGCAGGTGTGGTTCGCCGGCGACAAGTGGGAGACGCTGCTCGCCAGCCGCGGCATCGACGGGGCGGACATCGAGGACCCGGCGGCGAACCCGGTCGGCCAGATGTTCGACATGGAGGACCTGCACGCCAGAGGCTCGCAGAAGGTCTTCAAGACCGACCTCGGCGATGTCGGGATCAGCCACGTGATGGCCGGCATCGACGCCACCATGAGCGGCATGGCCGACGAGCCCGGCCGCTCGCATCCCAAGCTGCGCGCGGGCTGGAACATGGCCAACGATGTGGTCCACGGTGATCCGCGTGACTTCGCGACCTGGTCCGGCGACATCGGCCAGGCCTACGGCGAGTACATCCTCGAGCGCTACCACAACGACGTGACAACCAAGACGTTGAAGGACTACGTCAGCGACAAGGCGTCGCCCGCCCAGTTCCTCGGCGACATCCACGGCTACATCGCCGTGCAGGTGTGGAAGGAGACACCAGCGACCGTCGATCCCAGTGGCACCAAGCAAACCGTCTCAGCCATCCTGCGCGATCTGTACATGGTGGACAAGAAGGGCACCGCCGCCGACAAGA
>CBIMJO010000435.1:0-7550 GCA_966244135.1 uncultured Actinocrispum sp.
TCTGGTTGTCCTCCAGCGACCGCGCCCCGGCCGCGGCGGCGCCGATCCCGCCGCAGCCACAGTCACAGCGGGACTCGAGTCCGCTGCAGGCCCAAGTTGACGAGCTGCGGCAACGGCTGTCCGCAGTGGACAGTGAGCGCACCGCGGCCGCAGCCCGTCATCAGCAGGCGCTGGACACCCTCGCGGCCCGCTTCGCCGGGATCCCGGGTGTCCGGGTGGAGCGGCGGGCCGATGACGTCCGCCTCGTGTTCGAAGCGGGGGTCTTCTGGACCGAGGCGGAGATCACCACGGCGGCCCGGCCGCTGCTCACCGAGATCGGCGCCCGCCTGACCGACGCGCACGCATCGGTCACCATCGTGGGCCATGCGGTCGCCGTCGCCGGCGGCCGCACGAGCGGCGGCTCGACCGTCGCGCTCGCCCGCGCCCAGGTGGCCGCCGGATACCTGGCCAAGGGCGGCAACCTCCCCTTGACGGCGTTCAAGCTGGCCACCGCCGACCAGTCCGAGGGCCCCTTCCCCGATGCCCCCAGAAATCGCACGGTCACCGTTCTCGTGAGTGTTCCTGCTGGTGAGAGCAAGTAAACCCGGCAACGGGACGGCTCACTAGAGTAGCGCCACTACTCTAGTGAGCCCTGTTCACCCGACCGCCGCGGTCGCGTCGTAGCGCGCCCGGGCGGCGGCGATCTTCAGCTGGTTGTCCTCGGTCCACCGGACCAGGGTCTGGATGGTGTCCAGCAGGGTGCAGCCCAGGTCGGTGAGCTCGTAGTCCACCCGCGGCGGCACGACCGGGTGAACCGTGCGGGCGATCAGGCCGTCCCGTTCGAGGTGGCGGAGCGTGGTGGTCAGCATCCGCTGGCTGACGCCGTCGATCTCGCGCAGCAGCTCCATGAACCGCAGCCGCCGCCGGCCCAGCAGCGAGATCACCAGCAGCGACCACTTGTCCGCGATCCGGTCGAGGATCTGCCGGACCTCGCAGCCCTCCCGCGCATCCCACTGGTAGATGTCCATGTCGCACGCGGTGAGGCCCGGGTCAGTCGGTGAGTTCAAAGTGCCTTCTTCCACATCCACCGATGTTGCCGCAGCATGGAGGTGGTTACAAGAGAGAACTGACCTGCATTTGGGTAACCGACCTGGGGAGAGAGTGGTGTTGACTACAGTTCGCGCGCCTCGCTTGGGCAGCAAGGGCTGGGCCCTGCTGCTCGTGCTGTGCGGCGCGATCTTCATCGAGGGGTCCGACGTCGCGATGCTGAACGTGGCGTTGCCGTCGATCCGCGAGGACCTGGGCATGTCCCCGGCCGAGCTCAGCGGCGTGGTGAGCGCCTACGTGCTGGGGTACGGCGGGTTCGTGCTGCTGGGCGGGCGGGCCGCGGACATGTTCGGCCGCCGCCGGATGTTCCTGCTCTGGCTGGTGGTGTTCCTGGTGTTCTCCGGGCTGGGCGGCTTCGCACCGGAGGGCTGGGTGCTGCTGCTCGCGCGGTTCATCACCGGCGTGTCCGCGGCTTTCATGACTCCGGCGGGCCTTTCGATCATCACGACCGGCTTCGCCGAAGGGCCGCAACGCAACCGCGCCCTGATCATCTACGGCGCCGCCGGGGCGGGTGGGTTCTCGCTTGGCCTGGTCGCCGGCGGCCTGCTGGCGGGTATCGGCTGGCGCTGGGTGTTCTTCGCCCCGGTGATCCTGTCCGCGCTGATCCTCATCTTCGGCACTCTGCTGATCCCCGGCGCGGACCGACCGGAACGCGCCCGTGGTTTCGACCTCACCGGCGCCCTGACCATCGCCGGGTCCATGCTGTTGCTGGTCTTCGGAACCGTTCGGCTGGAACACCCCGCCAACGGGTGGGTCTGGACGACCGCGGCATTCGCAGGTGGCCTGCTGCTGTTGGCTGCGTTCATCCGCGCCGAACGGCGAGCTGCGGTTCCCCTGGTACGCCTGGGAGTTCTCCGGTCGGGCGCGTTGGTGCGGGCCAACCTGGGCGCCCTGCTGTTCATGGGCTCGTTCTACGGCTTCCAGCTGATCGTCACGCTGTACCTGCAGGACCTGCACGGCTGGTCCACAGTGGAGACCGGTCTCGCGATGCTGATCATCGCCCTGGACATGGCCCTCGCACCGACCCTGACACCTCGGCTGGTCGACCGCTTCGGTACCACGCCGGTGATCCTGGCGGGCCTGGGATTCGCCGCCCTGGGCTACATCCTGTTCATGCCCGCCACCGCGGACTGGTCGTACGCGGCCATGTTGCCCAGCTTCATCTCCCTGGGCCTGGCGTTCTCTTTCGTCTACGGCCCCATCACGATCGCGGCCACCGACTGCATCGCCGCCCGCGAACAGGGCCTGGCGGGCGGACTGCTCAACACATCCACGCAGTTCGGCGCGGCTCTAGGCGTCACCCTTGTCACCATCGCGGGCCAGACCCTGAATGCCTTGGTAGTCCCAGTGGTCGGCATCGCGCTTGCCTTGCTGGTCACCGGCTTCGGGCTAAAGCCGCGTCGTGAGGTCGGTGAGCGCCTGGCCTAGCGGGAGATCCACGCGCACGGTCGCGTATTCGTCGCCGCGGGTCCGCCCGCGGTTGACGATCATCACGGGCTTGCCCGCCTTGTGCGCGTGCCGGACGAACCTGAGCCCGGACATCACGGTCAACGAAGAACCCAGTACCAGCAACGCATCCGCCTCGTCGACGAGCCGGTAGCACTCCTCGACCCGGGCCCGGGGCACGTTCTCGCCGAAGAACACCACGTCCGGCTTGAGCACGCCTTCGCACGTCGTGCAGTCCACGAGCGCGAAAGACTCGACCGCGTGCTCCTCGAGTTCGACGTCACCATCGGGATTGACCTGCAGGGCAACGGCTTCGAAGGTCGGGTTCGCGGTGGTGAACCGGTCGTCGAGGATCTGACGCGCGGAGATGTCCTTGCACCCCAGGCAGATCACGCGATCCAGGTTGCCGTGCAGCTCAACCACATCTGCCGAGCCAGCGGCGGTGTGCAGCCCGTCGACGTTCTGCGTGATGACCCCACTCACGAGTCCACGCGCCTGCAGAGCCGCCACAGCATGGTGACCGACATTCGGCTCGGCCCGCGCGATCGTTCGCCAGCCAACGTGACTCCGCGCCCAGTACCGCCGACGCCCCGCCAGACTCCCCACGAACTCGTCGTACGTCATCGGGGTGTGCCGTCGCAGCGTCCCGCTCTCCCCGCGATAGTCCGGGATCCCGGACTCGGTCGACAGCCCCGCCCCGCTCAGCACCGCCACATTCCCGGCGGCGACGACCTCGACGACCTCATCCAGGCGCGTGGTGCGCGGCAACGGCGCCCCGGTGGGTTCCCAGGTGAGGGTCGGGCGTGTTCGCACGGGATCAAGCTTACGTCGTCACCGGATGGGCGGCCTGGAACGCGAGCCGGGTCTCGGCGCCGGCGGCGATGTGGTCCAGGAAGTCGTCCAGGGCCATGAACACCTCCCAGACCGGCTGTCCCGTGCTGGCCGCGAGCCGCTCGGTGACCAGCTGCTCGAGGTCCTGGACCCGCTTGCCCTTCCAGATCTTGTCGGCCAGGGACACCAGCAGGTCGTCCAGCTCGGCTGCCGGGCTCCACACGGCGTGTGTCCGGGCGAACCGAGCCAGCCGCGCATCCACACCCCGCTCCAGCAGCAGCTCGTAACCCGCCTGCTCGTGCTCCGAGCCCGGCCCGCTCAGCTCGGCGACATAGATGATCTTGCCGATGTCGTGGGTCGCGGCGCCGAACAGGACGGCCTCCCGGTCGAACCCGGCCGCTGGATACACGCGCCCCACCCAGTCGGTCACCTGCCACGCCACGTCGTGAACGGCCCGCAGATGCGCCACCAGCCTCGGTGACGCATCGTGCAGCAGCTCTTTCGCCTGCTCAGGCAGGTCCCGAAGCCCATCAGAGATCATTTCTCCACGGTAACCGCACGGCTGACCATCCAACTGGCTACGTAGAGTTCGCAAGCTGCCACAATGAGGTGATCTCAGCTGTTCGGGCCGGATAAAGGGGATCTGCTCGGTTGGACGTCTTCGGGTGCCGCGGCCTGGTCTCGGTGCGTCCGGTCACGCGCAGCCCGGCCGCGTCGATCATGGCCATGAGCTGCGCCCTCGTCCGCAACCCGAGGTGCTCGGCGAGATCGGACAGCAGCAGCCACCCCTCGCCGCCGGGCGTCAGGTGCGCGGGCAGACCGTCCAGGAACGCCGCCAGCATCCGGCTGCCCGGGTCGTAGACGGCGTGGTCGAGCGACGTGTGCGGTTCCGCGGGCAGCCAGGGCGGGTTGCACACCACCAGATCCGCCTTCCCGTCCGGGAACAGATTCTGCAACCGCACATCGACGTGGACCGCCAGCCGCCGCATGTTCTCCCGCGCGCACGCGACCGCGCGTGGATCATCATCTGTCGCAACGACTTCCTGCGCGCCACGCTTCGCCAGCACGGCCGCCAGAACCCCCGTGCCCGTCCCGATGTCGAACGCGCGCCGCACTTTCGGCGCATTCGCCACCAGGTCGACATATTCACCGCGAACCGGCGAGAACACCCCGTAATGCGGGTGAATCCTCGCCTCCAGTGCGGGCACCCACACACCTTTCCGGCGCCACTCATGCGCCCCGATCACGCCGAGCAGTTCCCGCAACGGAACAAGCGATCGCTGCCGCACCGGCCCGTACACCTCAGCACAAGCGTCCCGCACATCCGGCGCCCTCCGAAGTGGCACAACATATCCAGGATCAAGCGGCACCAACACCTTGCCGAGCAATTCGGCCCGCCGCCCCTGATGCGCCCGGTATCTCAGGAAATCCGCCGAGCCCGGCCGTCGCAACCGCCGCCCCATCGCGGCCAGCAACTGCCGCCCATTGTGATAATCCCCGAACCACACCACCCCGACGTCCGCGGACACCAACCGCAGCGCCGCCGCGGCCGTCATCCGGTCGTCGGCCAGCACCGCCGCTCCCGGCCGCGGCGCCACGGAAACCCACGCATACTCGTTCAGCAGATTCGTCATCCTCATTCGACCGTAACCCGCCCGGCAACAGCTTTTAGGCGTTAAGACGCCCGGGTGACGGTGTATCCACGCCTGGGTGACCGCGCGATGCGTTGGCCCCGGAAGTGGGCTGGTGACCGGCCAATTGGGTTCACCGGTTCGTGCGATCGGGGCTAACGGCACTGAAATGCTGCCGACTAGGGGGTAAGGGCTGAGTCACTTTCGGGGGGTGGCTGAATGGATCACGAGGGAATGCGTGCGTGGGTCGAGGTGCGGGGGAGTGCCGACAACAACGCCGCCAAGATCGGGGAAACGTTGCGGGGGCTGGGAATTGATGTTGTCCCGGCGAAAGGGGATCTTCCCGGGGTGTTGGTGGCGGAGGCGGCGCGGTGTTCGCCGGGGGTGGTCGCCGAGCTTTCCGGGGGTGGGCGGGGGCGGTTGGTCGTCGTGGTGGTGGGGGAGCCGGCGCCGGATCCGTGGGTGTTGCTGACCGCGGGGGCGTCGGATGTGCTGCGGTGGGACGGGGCGGAGACGATGCGGACGGTGGCCGCGCGGATCCGGCGCTGGCACCAGGTCGACCGCCTGGCCCGCGCGGACCCGGTGACCAGCCGGATGGTCGGCCAGAACCCGGTGTGGCTGTCCGCGTTGCGCTGGCTGGTCGAGGTCGCGCGCTACTCCGACGCCTCGGTCCTGCTCACCGGCGAGAGCGGCACCGGCAAGGAACTGGCCGCGAGGCTCATTCACGCGCTGGATCCCAGGCGTGCCAACGGAAAGTTCGTCGTGGTGGACTGCACCACGATCGTCGCCTCGCTGTCCGGCCCGGAGCTGTTCGGGCACGAGCGCGGCGCGTTCACCGGCGCGCACATCGCCAGGAAGGGCGCGTTCGGCGAAGCCGACGGCGGAGTGCTGTTCCTGGACGAGATCGGCGAACTGCCGCCCACCCTGCAACCCGAGCTCCTGCGAGTCCTGCAGGAGCGCACGTTCAAAGCGATCGGCTCCCGCAAATGGGAACGCACGGACTTCCGTTTGGTCTGCGCCACCAACCAGGACCTGGTGACCCTGGAACGCGAAGGAAAGTTCCGTCGCGACCTGCTGTACCGGCTGTCCTCGGCGACCGTCCGCCTGCCGTCCCTCCGTGAACGCGCGACGGACATTCCCTTGCTGGCCAAGCACTTCCTCGCCCAGCTCATCGCTGACCCGACACCTGCCCTCGACCCCGCGGTCGAACGGTTCCTGCTGGGCCGCCACTACCCAGGCAACGTCAGGGAACTGCGCCAGCTCATCACCCAGATCGCCATCCGGCACGTAGGCGGCCCGGTGATCACCGCGGGCATGCTGCCGGACGAGGAACGCGCGGGCGAGCTCTGCCCCGCGCCGCGTTCGGAAGGCCTGGCCGAGTCGGTCCGCCAAGCGCTTGCCGACGGCCTCGACCTGCGCACCCTCAAGTCCACGGTCGCCGACCTCGCGGTCAGCGAAGCACTCACCGCGACCGGCGGGAACGTCATCCAGGCCGCGAAACGCCTCGGCGTCACCGCGAGAGCCCTTCAACTGCGCAGAGCAGGCGAACGGGCCCAGTAAGTGCTGGAGCTGACGCCCAGGCTGGAAACGCGGCTCACCGTGCTGATGTCGGCGACCATCCTGGCGATGTCCAGTGAGGAGCTCACCAAGACCGCAGCAGGCGTCCCGGGCCTGCTCGTCCAGCATCGCGGCCTCACCGTCGAGCCCACGGCGACGATCTCCGGCTGGGAACAACTCCGCCGTGACGCCCTCGCCACGGCCCCAAGGGCTCTGGCCCATGACATCACAGAAGTCCTGGCAGCACTGGACGAACGCGGCCTGCTCACCGTGGAAGCCCGCAAAACCCTGGATATCGACCCGGAGCCCGCGATCCAGGTCCTGCGCGAAGTCGGGCCGCCCGGCATCGCCGCGAGAGACCCGGCCGAAAGCCTGCTCGTCCAACTGGACTCCGCCCCGCTCACCGAAGACGAACGCGTCCGAGCCCGGCGCCTGCTGACAGTCCACACAGGACTACTGCAGGATGGCGACCTCACCGCGATCGCCCAAGCAGAACACTGCGAGACCGCCGGAATCGAGCGCCTCCTCGCCCGCATGCGAAGACTTCTGCGCCCCTACCCGCGCCTCGGCGAACCGGAATCCCGTCCCCGCCCGCCGGACCTGATCTTCCAGCGAACGGGCACGAGCATCGAAGTCCGCGTCACCGAACGCGAAACCCTCGATCTCACCGCGGACGAGCCCGAAGCCCACGCTATGGTCCGCCGCATCCAGCGTCGCTGGGACATGCTGCAGAGCCTGGGCGACCTGCTCGCCGAGCATCACCAGGCCTGTCTCGCCAACGGTTCCCTCGCCTTCCGGCCGCTGACCCAAGCCCAAGCGGCCCAACGACTCCACGTGCACGAGTCGACCATCAGCCGAGCCGTCGCACACCGGTTCGCCCGCCTGGTCACCGGCGAGGTGATCCCGATCAGCCGGATGTTCGGCGCGGCCCACGGCAACCGCGCCGCTGTAGCGGAACTGTGCGCCGCCCAGCCACACTTGTCCGATCGCGCCATCGCG
>CBIMJO010000436.1:0-7536 GCA_966244135.1 uncultured Actinocrispum sp.
GGCTGGGGTGGAGTCCGGCGTGGAGCCGTTGGTCGATGAGCCTGAGCCCAGCGGCGAACGGCAGGTGGCTGCTGCGGATCTGGAGTCGGCAGTGGGGGGCGAGTCTGAGGTAGCTGCTGGTGGCTCGGTGGGCGCGGCTGGGGTGGTGTCCGGCGTGGAGTCGCAGGTCGATGGGCCAGTGGCCGCGAGTGAGGAACCTGCGGCGGCTGAGCCCGCCGATGAGGCCGGGCGCGAATCGGAGCCTGGTGCGGAGCTGCTGGCCGCTGATGATCCGCAGGTGGCCGAGGCCGGTGCCGCGCTCGATGATGAGTCTGCGGAGGCCGCTGGTGGCGTCGAGTTCGGTGCCAATGCGCCGGACGGCGCTAGGGAAGCAGCCGTCGAGGCTGGGCACGTCACTGAGGCTGAGCTGGAGTCCGGCGCGGAGCCGTCGGTCGGTGAGCCCGGTGCCGTGGGTGAGGAATCTGCGGCGGTTGAACTCGCCGATGAGTCCGGCGGCGAACTGGAGCCTGGTGCGGAGCTGCTGGCCGCTGATGATTCGCAGGTGAGCGGGGCCGGTGCCGCGCTCGGCGATGAGTCTGGGGAGGCTGTTGGTGGCGTCGAGTCCGGCGCTGATGCGCCGGGCGGTGCTAGGGAAGCAGCCGCTGAGGCTGAGCTGGATTCCGCTGGTGAGCCACTGGGCGGCGAGCCGTCGGCCCCGGAAGCCGTTGTACCCGGCGATGTCGAGCCGGGCGCCCAGGACGCCTCGGCCGACGAGCCCGAGCATGCCGTTGAGGCCGGGCCGGAGTCCGGCGCGGAGCCACTGGGGCTGGATGCCGAGTCGGCTGAGCAGGAGTCGGGGTCGGCTGAGGTGGGTGGGAGTGACGAGGAGGGGATTACTACCTCTGACCTGCCGGATCTCACCGAGGACTCCGCTCTCGCCGCGGCTCTCGAGGCCCTTCTGCTCGTCGTGGACAGTCCCGCTGAGGACGAGACCCTCGCCGATGCCCTCGACCAGCCGGTCAAGCGCGTTCGCGAGGCCCTGGTGGCTCTCTCGGCGCACTACCACGAGAACGACCGCGGCATTGATCTCCGCAATGTTGGTGGGGGGTGGCGGTTTCATACGCGGGATACGTTCGCGCCGTTCGTCGAGAAGATGCTGCTGGGTGGGCAGCGGGCGAAGCTGACGAGGGCGGCGCTGGAGTCGTTGGCCGTCATCGCGTACCGGCAGCCGGTGACCCGGGCGCGGGTGGCGGCTGTTCGTGGGGTTAACGTTGACGGCGTGATCCGGACCCTGGTCACCCGGGGGTTGATCGAGGAGAGCGGCACCGACCGGGAGACCGGTGGCATCCTCTACCGGACGACCGAGTTGTTCCTGGAGCGGTTGGGGCTGTCCTCGCTGGAGGACCTGCCACCGATCGCGCCCCTGTTGCCGGAAGTGGATGCGATCGACGATGTCTGAGAGCCCGGAGGGTGTCCGGCTGCAGAAGGTGCTGTCCAAGGCGGGGGTGGCCAGCCGGCGCGCGGCGGAGGACCTGATCGCCGAGGGCCGCGTCAGTGTGGACGGCGAGGTCGTGCGCGAGTTCGGCCGCCGCGTGGACCCGAGCAACGCGGTGATCCACGTCGACGGCGTGCGGGTGGTGCTCAACGAGGACCTGATCTACCTGGCGTTCAACAAGCCGCTGGGTGTGCACAGCACGATGACCGACGACCGCGGCCGCCCGTGTGTCGGTGACTACGTGCACAAGTACGAGCGCAACGCCAACGCGGGCATCTTCCACGTCGGACGCCTCGACGCGGAGACCGAGGGCCTGCTGCTGCTCACCAACGACGGCGACCTCGGCCACCGGCTGATGCACCCGTCCTACGAAGTGCCCAAGACCTACCTCGCCGAGGTGCGCGGCCCGGTGCCGCGTGACCTGGGACGCCAGCTGCGCGCGGGTGTCGAACTTGAGGACGGCATGGCCAGCGCGGACAGGTTCCGCCTGGTCGACTCGACCCCGGGTAAGGCGATGGTGGAGATCGTCCTGCACGAAGGCCGCAAGCACATCGTGCGCCGGCTGCTGGCCGAGGTCGGCTTCCCGGTGGAGCGCCTGGTCCGCACCGCGTTCGGCGACATCACCCTCGGCAACCAGCGCCCGGGCACGATGCGCGCGCTCACCAGGGAAGAGGTCGGATCGCTGTTCAAGGCCGTCAGCCTGTGAGGCCGTACACGATCCTCAGCTGCGCGATGTCGATCGACGGCTACATCGACGACGCTACCGAGCAGCGGCTGATCCTGTCCGGCGACAACGACTGGGACCACGTCGACGAACTGCGGGCGACCAGTGACGCGATCCTGGTGGGCGCCAACACGATCCGCGCCGACAACCCGCGCCTGCGGGTCCGCTCCGAGCAGCGGCGGGCCGAGCGGGTCGCGAAAGGACTCCCGGAGAACCCGTTGCGGGTCACCATGACCACCCGCGGCCTCGACCCCGAGGCCGCGTTCTTCCATGACGACAACCACGTCGTGTACACGGATGTGTCACTGTCCAAAGTGGTCGAAGACCTCTACGGGCGGGGTGTGCGGCGGCTGATGGTGGAGGGCGGGAGCTCCGTCCACACCGAGTTCCTGGCACAGGGCGTGGCCGACGAGATCCGGCTCGCGGTCGCGCCGATCCTCGTCGGCGACCACCGCGCGCCGCGGTTCCTCAACGACGCCGAGTTCAGCAAGGACCGGATGGTGCTGCGCGGCGTCGAGCAGGTCGGCGATGTGGCTGTGCTGCACCTGTTTCCGGACCCGGACCGGTACTGGCTGCGGGTGTGCATCGAGGAGTCCCGCAAGTGCCCGCCGTCCGAGACGGCCTTCCCGGTCGGCGCGGTGATCGTGGACGCCGAAGGGCAGGAGATCGCGCGCGGCTACTCCCGCGAGTTCGACATGATCGGGCACGCCGAGGAGAACGCACTGTCCAAAGTGGACCTCAGTGACCCCCGGCTGTGCGCGGCGACCATCTACAGCTCGCTGGAACCCTGCAGTACCAGGAAATCTCGGCCGCGCTCGTGTTCACGGTGGATCGTCGAGGCGGGCATCCCCAGGGTGGTGTTCGCGCTGCGCGAGCCGTCCCGCTTCGTGGTCGGCGAGGGCGCGGAACTCCTTGCCGGGGCTGGGATCGCGGTCGTCGAACGGCCGGACCTCGCCGACGAGGCGCGCGCGGTCAGCCCGCTGTACTCCTAGCGATCCACTTGCGCTGCCAAGGCGTCTCGACCGCCCGGTGGTGATAGTTCGCCCTGGTCCACACCAGCGCCTCTGTCGGCGTTAGCCCACCTAGCACTGCTAGCGTCGCTATCACCGTTCCGGTCCGCCCAACACCACCGCCACAGGCCACTTCCACGGCCTCACCCGCCTGAGCCCGCTTGTAGAGCCCGCGAATCAGCGCCATCGCCTGCTCGGAATCCTTGGGCAGCAGGAAATCCGGCCACTCGACCCAGTCATGTGCCCACGAGATCGGGTGTTTGCGCCGCAGCCGCCCAGACCCCAGATACAGCCCGTAGTCGGGAGCGGGACCGTCGGGCATCGGGTTGCGCAGCCCACGCCCACGCACCCGCGTCCCATCAGGCAGCTCGATGGCCCCAGTCAGTTCACTCATGAACCCTCCACACCAGAACGGCGGAGACAGAAGGAAAGCGCACGACATCGCGCCGACACACCGAACCTACCACGCCGCCTCCCGGAAGGTCTCGTCATCGCGACAGATCACGTCATGATCCGGAGAGGATAGGCAGCGCGCCGTTTTGTCGGTGGGGGGTGTCAGGATGGGGGTATGCGGACAGTTGTCAGTGGTGAGGTGTGGGTTCACTATGCGCAGATCTATGTTCTCAGTGATCACGAGGGGTGGCCGGGGCTGGAGGAATCTTTTGGGGGGCAACGGAATGGGTTGTGTGGGGCGGCGACGGGCGGGGCCATGCACCTGATCACCGGGTTGCACACGGGGGAGGTGGGGTTCACTGTGGAGGTGCATGATGCGGCGCCTCCGCTGGATCTCGGGTGGGCGGAGATCGTCGAGGTTCCGTTTCGTCCCAACGGTCCCGCGGCGTTGTCGACGTGGGGCGGGGAGCACAGCTGGGATCTCGGGCTGGAGATGGACGACTATCGGGTTCGGTACTGCGCCATCGGGATGGACGAGGGGCATGCCGCGGACACGCGGCCGGAGGACCATCCCGTGATCGACAGGTATCTGTTGCAGTTCTGGCCCGAACCGCCACGGCCGGACGAGATCATCAAGCAGACCAGTGGGCACGCCGCCTACTGGCACGACTACGCGCAAAGCCAGCCGCCCCCACCGTCGCCGGAGGAACGCGCGGAAGCCGAGCGGCAGGCCGAACTTGCGGAGCAACAGCAGGCCGAGGAGGCGCGCCGGCAGTTCGAGGAAGCCCGGCTGCTGGCCGAATGGGACGGCAGGCTGCCCAGTGCGCGGCTGCTGAACGCACGGCTGGCCGGGCACATCGCGAAGTTCGACCGCCGGTGTGTCGACGCGCTGGGAGAGGCCGCCGCGGAGACCCAGAAAGCGGTGCTGAAGTGGACGATCCGGCGGGTGTTCGCGGAGACGGGACTCGCTGAGATCGACTGGATCGCCGAGGGGCTGGCCGCGGCCGACAACGACCAGCCCTTACCGCCGCCCTTCGACGACACCGCCCGGGCCTGGGATCGCCTGCTCAGCGACCCGAGGGTCCCGCGCACCCTGGTCACGACGCCGGACGGCCGGCACGACAACGCCCTGCAGCAGGCGATGGCGTTCCCGGCGATCTTCGCCGCCCGCGAGGAGGACTCGCTGGAAGGGGCGCTGTCCGCGCTGCACGCCGCCACGGTCGCCTATGGCCGGGGCAACCATCCACGGCTGTTCACCGAGCTGCGCCAGGCGTTCCCCGAGCTGCGCTGAGGAAGAAGTGCGACTATGACACCCCGCAAGGACGACGACCGGCCGCCGACGAGCCATGAGCGGATGACGGGACGACCCTGGGATGCGTCCTATCAGGACGGCCCGGCGCCGTGGGAGGTCGGCCCGCAGCCGGTGGTGGTGCGGCTGGCGGACGAAGGCGGGTTCACCGGGCCGGTCCTCGACTCGGGCTGTGGATCGGGCGACAACGCCCTGGTCCTGGCCGAGCTGGGGGTGACCGTCCTGGGTGTTGATGTCGCCGAGACGGCCTTGCGGCGCGCGCGGGCGAAGGCCGAGGAGCGCAGGCTGAGGGCCGAGTTCGCGTACGCCGACGCGTTCCACCTGGACAAACTGGGCCGGCGGTTCTCGACGGTGCTGGACAGCGGCATGTTCCACACCTGCGACGCCGAGGAACGGCCCAAGTACGCGGCAAGCCTGGCCTCGGTGACCGACCTCGGCGGAACCCTGTACGTGCTGTGCTTCAGCGACCGAGGCCCGGACACCGGCCCGCATCCCGTCAGCGAACAGGACCTGCGGGCAGCGTTCACCAAGAACTGGCGGATCGCGAGCATCGAACCGGAACGCGTGCTCACGAGGTTCCACGGCGAGAACGGCGCGCCCGCCTGGCTCGCGACCATTACCAGGGTCTGAACCCACCGGGCTGAGACCCGCGACCGGAAACCGCTCCTCACCACGGGTGCGCGGGAACGCTCCCACGCGTGCCCACCAGCTGAACCAGGACCGGCGAACGGCCCATGCAGGTGGGTTGTTGACCAGGTGGCGACGCCGGTTGGCCTGGGATTTTCATGGTGGTGAACGGATTTTCATTACTCCATTCGGGTAACGGAGTGGTCTAGACCCTTGCTTTCGAGTGGTCCAAACCACATCGTTCCTTGCATCGCTCTCTACCCCTGCCTTGAAGAGGAGACCGATGTTCAAGTCCCGATGGGCACCCATAGGTTTGTTCGCCGCGCTAGTGGCGCTCGTCGTCGGAATCGTCGTCGTGCCTGCCGCGAACGGGGCCGGTGGCGTCTCCGCCACCTTCAGCAAGGGATCCGACTGGGGATCCGGCTACGAGGGCAAGTTCACGATCACCAACGGCAGCAGCGCGCCCCGCACCTCGTGGCAGGTCGAGTTCGACCTGCCGGCCAACCACCGCATCGGTTCGCTGTGGGACGGCAGCTACACCGCCAACGGCCAGCACGTCACCGTCAAGAACACCTGGAACGGCAGCATCGCCGTCGGTGCCTCGGCGAGCTTCGGCTTCAACGTCGCCTACTCCGGCGCCTACGCGGCTCCGGCCAACTGCAAGCTGGACGGCGGTTCCTGTGACGCCGGCGGCACCACGCCGCCGACCGACCCCACGACCCCGCCGACCGACCCGACCACGCCGCCCACCACCCCGCCGACCGACCCGCCGCCCCCGCCCAACGGCCGCGTGACCCTCGGCTACTTCGCCCAGTGGGGTGTCTACGGCCGGCAGTACTTCGTCAAGAACATCGAGACCAGCGGTACGGCCGCGAAGCTCACCCACATCAACTACGCCTTCGGTAACGTGACCAACGGCCAGTGCGTGCTCGGCGACACCTACGCCGACTACGACATGGCCTACACCACGGCCAACAGCGTCGACGGTGTCGCGGACACGTGGGATGCCGGTGCCCTGCGGGGCAGCTTCAACCAGCTGCGCAAGCTGAAGAGGCTGCACCCGGGCCTGAAGGTGATCTTCTCCTTCGGCGGCTGGACCTGGTCCGGCGGCTTCGGCCAGGCCGCGGCCAACGCGACCGCGTTCGCCAACTCCTGCTACAACCTGGTCGAGGACCCCCGGTGGGCCGACGTGTTCGACGGCATCGACATCGACTGGGAGTACCCGAACGCGTGCGGCCTGAGCTGCGACTCCAGCGGCGCGGCGGCGTACAAGACGCTGATGCAGGCCCTGCGCAACCGGTTCGGCCAGAACTACCTGGTCACCGCCGCGATCACGGCCGACGGCTCGAACGGTGGCAAGATCGACGCGGCCGACTACGGCGGCGCCTCGCAGTACGTCAACTGGTACAACGTGATGACCTACGACTACTTCGGCGCGTTCAACCCGCAGGGCCCGACCGCCCCGCACTCGCCGCTGACGTCGTACACCGGCATCCCGCAGGCCGGCTTCAACTCCGACGCGGCCATCCAGAAGCTCAAGAGCAAGGGCGTGCCGTCGAACAAGTTGTTGCTGGGCATCGGTTTCTACGGCCGTGGCTGGACCGGTGTCACCCAGTCCACGCCGGGTGGCACCGCGACCGGGGCCGCGCCGGGCACCTACGAGGCCGGTATCGAGGACTACAAGGTCCTCAAGAACACCTGCCCGTCAACGGGAACCATCGCCGGTACCGCGTACGCCAAGTGCGGCAGCAACTGGTGGAGCTACGACACGCCGGCCACCATCGGCGGCAAGATGACCTACGTCAAGAACCAGGGCCTGGGCGGCGCCTTCTTCTGGGAGCTGTCCGGCGACACGGCCAACGGTGAGCTGATCACGGCTCTGCGCGGCGGCCTCAGCTAGTGCTGTGACCGGATAGGTTCACCAGTTCTCGACGGCCCAGGTTTCCGCTGGACGCACGGACCGAAAGACCCAAGTACAACCCGGTACGAGGGCCTTCCG
>CBIMJO010000437.1:0-7534 GCA_966244135.1 uncultured Actinocrispum sp.
GGCCGCTCCAAGAACGACTCCGCCTCCCGAGGTGAGGACCTCAAGGTCGCCACCGCCCCGACCCCCACGGACGACACCCTCACGATCGCCACCGACGAAACCCTTGCCACCACCCCAATCGAGCCCACCCCCATCGACACCACCGAGGCCGACTCCGCTCTCGAGTCGGACGACCTCACCCCGGCTGCCACCGACACCGAGGCCGCCGTCGATCAAGCCGACGACACCGAACTCGTTGAGGAAGGCGCGATCGAGGCGCCCGCGGCTGAGTCCGACGAAGACGCGGCGAGCGAAGTGGCCGCTGACGAAGACTCGGTAGAAGAGGACGCGGCAACCGAGGAAGGCGCCGCGGACGAGGATGCCGCTGAAGTCGCGGCGGATGAAGACGCCGTGGGCGAGGTCGCCACTGACGAAGGTGCGGCGGATGAAGAGGCCGCTGACGACGAGGCGGTGGACGAAGACGCGGCTGACGAAGACGCCGCTGAGGAGGACGCGACGGCTGGCGAGGAAGCGGTTGTCGAGGATGCCGCGGGGGAAGACGCGGCTGAAGATGAAGCGGCTGGCGAGGTTGCCGCCGACGAGGACGCGGCTGACGACGACGCTGCCGATGAGGCGACGGCTGACGAGGACGCTGCTGAAGAGGCGGCTGGCGACGAAGCCGCGGTTGAAGAGGTAGCTGGCGAGGACGCTGCGGTTGAGGACGCGGCTGCTGAAGATGCCGCTGAGGAAGACGCCGCAGGCGAGGACGCCGCTACGAACGAGGTTGCTGCGGAAGAAGAGGCGGCGGGCGAGGAAGCCGCTGCTGTGGAAGCAGCTGGCGAGGATGCAGCTGAAGACGCGGCCACAGAAGACGTGGTAAGCGATGACGCCGCTGACGAAGCCGCGGCCGAAGAGGTGGCTGGCGACGAAGCTGCGGTTGAAGAGGCAGCCGGTGAAGACGCTGTAGGCGAGGCTGCTGCCGATGAAGCGACGGCTGGCGAGGAAGCGGTTGTTGAGGACGCCGCTGGCGAAGAAGCGTCTGCAGAAGATGTCGCCGCTGGCGAAGAAGCGCCTGCAGAGGATGTCGCCGCTGAAGAAGAGGCGTCTGCAGAGGACGCCGTCGTTGAAGCCGCTGAGGAAGACGCGGCTGATGACGGTGTGGCTGACGAAGCTGTCGATGGTGAGGCGGCTGGCGACGACGGTGCACCGGAGGCCGTCGCTGAGGTTGCCGATGGGGATGTCGTGAGTGCTGCGGATGTTGAGCCCGTGGCGGTCGTGGACGCACCGGAGGCTGCCGAGCCGAAGGCTGAGGCGGTTGCTGTTGAGGGGCGGGCTGCAGCTGGGGCTCGGGGGAACATCACGGTGGGCGATGGGGTCGTGGCCAAGGTCGTGACTCTGGTGGCCGGCAAGGTTGAGGGTGTGCACAGCTTTGATGACGGGGGTGTCACGGTCGCGGTTGATGGTGGGGTCGCCACGATCGGCGTCTCGCTGGTGGTCGAGTTCGGGCACGCGATCAAGGCGGTGGCCGAGCGGATCCGGACGGATGTGATCGAGGCCGTCGAGCAGTTCCTCGGCCTGGATGTCGCGGCGGTGGACGTCCACGTCAGTGACATCCACGTGACGATCGGCTGACCGAAGCGGGCTCGGTCCTGGGTGCAGGGAGCGCCCAGGGCCGAGCCCGTGCGGCAACGTCCGGAATGGACACCCGGGTCAGTAGTCCTTCAGTGTGATCGCGTCGGCCTTCTGGAACTGCCTGGCAGTGAGTGCCCGCATCGGCCAACGGGTCATCATGCTCATCGACAGGTTGCGCATCCGGATCATGAACGCGCTGTTGGGGGCGAAGCCCTTCACGCCCCCGGGTGGCAGCGCCTGGCACTGCCGGACGTACGAGCCTATCGAGTCCTGATACCGGGCGAACGCCGCCACATGGTCATCCGGCGAAGCCGCCAGTTCCCCGGCGAGCACGTACGCGGCGACCAGCGCGACCGCGGTACCGAGCCCGGCCAGCGGCGACCCGCAATACCCGGCGTCACCGAGCAGCACGGTCCGCCCTCGGTGCCACTGTCCGATGTGGACCTGGCTGAGCGAGTCGAAGTAGAAGTCGTCGGCGCCGGGCATGGCCGCCAGGATCTGCGGCACCAGCCAGCCTGCCCCAGCGAACTTGCTGCGCAGGATCTCCTGCTGAGCGGCGACATCGTGCCGCGAGTAGTCCAGCGGCGGGGAGGTGAAGCTCAACATCGCCTTGGCCGTGCCGCCGTTCTCCGGTCTGATCCCGGCGACCAGCCCGCCCGGCGCGCCGTGCATGAGGAACCAGTGATCCAGAGTGCCCGGGTCCGGGACGGTGAAGTACGCCATGTACCCGCCGAGGTGCCGCACGAACTGCTCCGACGGCCCGAACGCGAGCCGCCGCACCCCGGAGTGCAGCCCGTCCGCGCCGACCACCAGGTCGAACCGCCGCACGCCACCATCGGCGAACGTGACCTTGACGCCGTCCCCGTCCTCGGCCAGCCCGGTGATCCGCGACGAGAACAGGTACTCGGTGCCGTCACAGGTGGCCTCGTAAAGGATGCGGGTCAGGTTCCCGCGCATGATCTCGATCTCCGCGACCATCCCCTCACCCTCGAACAGCGAAGCCGGCATCCGCGCGGACCACCGGCCGCGACCGTCCACATAGGCGAACCCGCGCTCGTCCACCCGTTCCGCCCGCACCGCGTCGAGAAGTCCCATCCGCGAGACCACCTCGCGCCCGGCGCCGCGCAGATCCACCGCGTGCCCGCCCGGCCTGGGCGCGGGCGCCACCTCCACGACCGTCGGCGCGAAGCCGTGCCGCCGCAGCCAGAACGCGAGCGCCGGCCCGCCGATCCCGGCGCCCGAGATCAGTACCGTCCGGTTGACCATTGCCGTCCCTCCCCGTCGCGTACGCTGTACTCATCCATGCGAACACGGTACGTGTTCTAGTCAAACGGCTAGGTGTACTAGTACGGGAGGATCGATGAGCCAGCCGCCGTACCGGCGCATCGCCGACGAGATCCGCGCCCGCATTGCCGACGGCGAGCTAAGACCCGGCGACCCGGTCCCGTCGGCCCGCGGGATCACCCGCGAGTGGGGCGTCGCCCTGGCCACCGCGACGAAGGTGCTCGCGACCCTGAACGCGGAAGGGGTGACCCGGTCGCTCCCGGGCCGGGGCACGGTGGTCGCGAGCCCGCCCGCACCCCCGCAGAAAGCCAGAAGAACCGAAGGCGACCCCGATCTGACCCGCGACCGGATCGTCACGGCGGCCATCCGGGTCGCCGACGCCGAGGGGCTGGCGCAGCTGTCCATGCGGCGCATCGCGACCGAGCTGGGTGCGGCCCCCATGTCGCTCTACCGGCACGTCAGCAGCAAGGACGAGCTGCTGGTGTCCATGATGGACAGTGTGCTCGGCGAGGACCCGCTGCCGGCCCGGCCGCCGAAAGGCTGGCGCGCACAGCTGGAACTGTCCTCCCGCACGCAGTGGCAGCTGTTCCGCCGCCACCCCTGGCTCGCCCTCGCGCTGTCGATCACCCGCCCGCAGGTGATCGTCAACGGGATGCGGCACACCGAATGGGCGTTGCGCGCGCTGGACGGGCTGGGCCTGACGATCCAGCAGATGATGCACGTCCACACGACGCTGGTCTGCCACGTGCGCGGCCTCGCCCTGAACCTCGAGGCCGAGGCCCAGGCCGAGCAGGACTCGGGCCTGACGACCGAGGAGTGGCTGCAGACCCAGGAGCACGGCTTCCGCGTCCTGGCCGACACCGGCGAGTTCCCGTTGCTGGATCGGTTGGTGGACACCGACATGGACCTCGACCTGGATCAACTGTTCGAGTTCGGCCTGGGCCGCCTGCTCGACGGGATGGAGCGCTACCTCGCCGTCAGGTGATGCGTTCGCCGACGAACGCCAGCATCTCCGGCATCACCCGCCGCCAGTACGCGTCCTCATGAGCACCGGAGGTGATGGCCGCGCGGGCAGGGTGGGTGCGGTCGATCAAGGTGCGGGCGGCTTCGAGCGTGGGATCCTCGGTACCGCACCACACTCCCAATGACGACCCGGTGATCGTGTCGGTGTGGCGGAGCGGCTCGTTGTCCTCCCAGAACTGCTCCGACGAGAAGCGGTTCCCCCGGCGAACCGTGTCCTCCCAGGAAGGGAACAACGACGGGCTCGCGACGGCGACGGCCTTCAGCGACGGGCGGCGGCGCGCGAAACACAGTGCCCCGAACGCACCCATGGAGATTCCGAGAGCCGCGTCGATCTGCCCGAGCTCCCCGGTCAGCATGCGCTGGGGGTCATCGCCGTTCTTCTCCACCCAGTAGCTGTCCTGACCGCCGTCCACCGACACGACCGCGAATGGTTTTACGCCCGCGCGTACTGCGGCTGTGAGGAACTTGGGCATGCCGAGATCCACCATCCAGTTGGCATCGCCGCCATATCCGTGCAGCGCCACGCATTTCGGCAGGTTCTCGGCGGTGAAACCGTCCGGCGCCATCGTGATGACCGTGACCGATGTATTGCGCGCTTTCGAGGCGATCCGGGTGGTGATCATCGGACCGGCCGGGACGTCCGGCACCGTGCCGACCGGCCCGGTCATCCCGAGAAAACGCCGTACCCGTTGCCCGCCGGGAAGGACGTCGGTGAGCACGCCCACGCCGGCCAGACCGAGCACGCCGGCCCCGGCGCCGCCGAACAACACCGCTCGTCGTGAAACCGCCACGCCCAGACCGTACCGACTGGGCCACCGGCACTGTCAGCTGCCGCACGTGTGCGGTCGCGGACATCACGACCGGACTGGTTGTCTGCCCATAAAGGAGCAACCCGCCGGTGGCGGCGACCAACAGCATGGCGACCAGAGCACTCAGCCGGCGGGCAATGGCGGCGTTGGGCCGGGAGAGGGCGGCATGGTCGCCTGCCGTGTGGCGCCAGGCATTCAGCCCAGCGGGCCGCACCCTGAGGTGCACGTCGTCCCTGGTCCACGCCTTGCGGTCCTCGTCGATCCAGGCACGCAACCGGGGCCAGGAGGTGAGCAGCGCCTCGTGGGCCGGTCGCGCCCCGGTCGCGTCGACGGTCACCAGCCGGGCCGCGATCAGCTGGTCCACCACGCCCCAATGGCCTTCGCTGACCGCGGCGAACTCATCCGGGGCCAGCCGCCGCACCGTCAACCGCACCAGGATCGTGCGCAGCGCCTGCTGTCCGGGCGGGTCGAGCTGGGTGTAGATCCGGTCCGCGGTGTCCGCCACCGCGCCATCGATCCCACCGGCCCGCCGGTACGCGGCGAGTGTGAGAGTGCCGTCCTCGCTGTGGTTCCAAGTTTCCCGAAGTGCGTGCGCCAGCGCGCCGAGTTCGCCGCGCATCCCGAAGTCGATGATCAACCGCTCCGGCAGACCGGGTTCGACCTCGACGCCCGCGTCGCGCGCTGGCGCCACGATCGCCTGCCGTAGCTCGGTGGTGTCCATGGATTCGAGCCGCACCGGTGAGTCCAACGCCGGCAGCAGCGGAGAAAGAGAGGTGCACCGTTCGACCGTGTCCGCCCGTACTGCGAGCACGACGAGTGCCGGACTCGCGTTCGCCAACGCGGTGGCGAACGCGAGCCGGTCGGCCTCGGCCGTGCCGTGGCTGAACAGTTCCTCGAACTGGTCGACCACGATCACCGGCCGGGCCTGATCGCCGCCGGCCGCCCGGGCCAGCAGATCGCCGAATCTGGCTGGGGTTTCGCGGATCACCCGTGCCCACTCGGCCGCGACGATGGTGGTGTGCTCGGCCAGCGCGGTGGCCAGGCCGCCGATCGGATCGGTGCCTGGGGCGAGCACGATCCGTGGCCAGTAGTCCGGCGCCTCGATGGCCAGCGTCGGCAGCAGACCGGCGCGCAGCACCGAGGACTTGCCGGAACCGGGCGCTCCGGCGAGAACCACCGGCACCCCGGTGTTCTCCTGCTCGGCCAACCGTTTCAGCAGGTCGCCGACGACGTGATCGCGGCCGTGGAACCAGTCGGCGTCCGCGCTGTCGAAGCCCCGCAACCCCGGATAGGGACAGGTCCACGGGCCTTCGCGTGGGATCGCGATGACCTGGTCGCGGCCCCGCGCCGTGGGAGCGGCGGCGCGCATGGTGTTCCCCGCGTACGCAGCGGACCGCGCGGCCGCCATGAACTCGCTCGCCGTGGCGAACCGGCGCGCCGGATCCTTCGCCATACCGCGCAGAACCACCTGGTCCAACGCGGGCGTGATGGCCGGGACGAACATCGACGGCGCCGGTGACGGATGCAGCAGATGCGCGGCGAGCTTCGCGACCGGGTCATGCAGGCCGGCGTGCGGAAGCCGCCCGGTCAGGCACTCGAACAGCACGCACGCCAACGCGTACTGATCGGCCCGGCCGTCCACCTGCCCGCGGGACAACCGTTCCGGCGCCAGGTAGTCCCACGATCCGACCAGCTCCCCGGACCGGGTCAGCACGGTCGCCTCCGGCGAGACCGCGCTGGCGATACCGAAGTCGGCCAGGTACGCGTGCCCGTCCCGGTCGATGAGGATGTTGGACGGCTTGACATCCCGGTGCACCAACCCCGCGGCATGCGCGGCGTCCAGTGCGTCGGCGACCTGGGTCAGCACATCGATCGCGCGGTCCTGGCCGAGGCCGCCCGCGGCGAGAGCGCGGCGCAGGTCGGTCCCGTCGACCAGCGCCATGTCCAGGAACAGCTCACCGTCGATCTCGCCGAAGTCGTTGACCGCGATCACGTTGGGATGCCGCAGATCCGCCACGATCCGCGCCTCACGCCGGAACCTGGCCCGGAAGTCCCGGTCGGGGACCGACAGCCGCTTCAGGGCGACGAACCGATGGTGCACCGTGTCGTACGCGCGGTGCACCACGCCCATCCCGCCTTGCCCCAGCAGCTGGTGAACCCGGTACGGCCCGAATCCGGGTGCCGCGTCGACCAGGCCCACAGCCACTTCTGACACCCCTTCCCCTGTTGTGGACCAATCTTGGCGCGATCCGCCGAGGCCGGTCCATGCCGCACCTGTGCGGCATGGACGTATTCGCGGCCGGGTGCCAGGCTGGATTGGGTGCGCACCCCGGTGGAACAGACCGACTCCGAAGAGACCGGTGTGGTGGGTCTGCATCGGCAGGTGCGGGGGATTGTCGCCGCGGTAGTGGTGCTGGCCCGGCTGGCGAGCCTGGCCATGGTCGTGCTGAGCGTCATCGGAGCGGTGCAAATCCATGGCTACACACAGGTTCCGCTCGCGGTCGCGGTGTATGGGGTGCTGGCCGTCTGGAGCGCGGTGCTGATCACGCTGGTGGTTCGCCGGACCGAGGTCGCGGGGTGGGTATTGGTGGTGGATGTGGCGGTGACAGTTGCCGTCGTGGTGGCGTTGCCGTGGGCGGTGTCCAATCCCGCGTTCGCGATCGTGGCCAACCCGTATCTGGAGCCGATCATGGTCAGCGTCGCGGTGGCGGTGGCGCTGGTCAGCGGTTCGGCCTGGCAGACCACCGCGGGCTGTGCCGCGTTGGCGTTGGCGTTCATGGTCGGACAGACGCCGCTGCTGAACCACG
>CBIMJO010000438.1:0-7508 GCA_966244135.1 uncultured Actinocrispum sp.
ACCCCGTGGGAGATCGGGCTCGCCGAGACGCACCAGACGTTGATGATCAACGGGTTGCGCGACCGGATCACCGTGCAGGTGGACGGCGGCATGAAGACCGGGCGGGACGTCGTCGTCGCCGCGCTGCTCGGCGCCGAGGAGTACGGCTTCGCCACCGAACCGTTGGTGGTCATGGGCTGCGTGATGATGCGGGTGTGCCATCTGGACACCTGCCCGGTCGGCGTCGCGACCCAGAACCCGGTGCTGCGCAAGCGGTACACCGGCCAGGCCGAGCACGTCGTGAACTACTTCCACTTCGTCGCGCACGAGGTGCGGGAGACGTTGGCACAGCTGGGCTTCCGGTCGATCGACGAGGCCATCGGGCACGCCGAGGTGCTCGACGTGGACCACGCCGTGAAGCACTGGAAGGCCCAGGGCCTGGACCTGACGCCGGTCTTCGAGGTCCCGGCGAACACGTACAACAACGCGCGCCGCAAGGTCCGCGAACAGGATCACGGCCTGCAGCATGCACTCGACCGCACGCTGATCCAGCTTTCCGAGGCGGCGCTGGAGGATGCGCACCCGGTTCGGCTGGAACTGCCGGTGCGCAACGTGAACCGGACGGTCGGTACGCTGCTCGGCTCCGAGGTGACCCGGCGCTACGGCGGCGATGGCCTGCCGGAGGACACGATCCACGTCACGCTGACCGGGTCCGCGGGCCAGTCGCTCGGTGCGTTCACCCCGCGCGGGATCACGCTCGACCTGGTCGGCGACGCGAACGACTATGTGGGCAAAGGACTTTCCGGCGGGCGGATCATCGTCCGGCCGGATCCGGCGGCGCTGTTCGCCGCCGAGGCGCAGGTGATCGCGGGCAACGTGATCGGCTACGGCGCCACTTCGGGCGAGATATTCCTGCGCGGCCGGGTC
This sequence comes from uncultured Actinocrispum sp., assembly GCA_966244135.1. Classification (GTDB taxonomy): domain Bacteria; phylum Actinomycetota; class Actinomycetes; order Mycobacteriales; family Pseudonocardiaceae; genus Kibdelosporangium. The sequence continues at coordinate 907 of CBIMJO010000438.1, forward strand.
GGTGAACGGTTCGGCGTGCGCAACTCGGGCGCGGTGATCGTCGCCGAAGGCGTCGGCGATCACGCGTTCGAGTACATGACCGGCGGCAGCGCGGTCGTGCTCGGCCCCACCGGCCGCAACCTCGCGGCCGGCATGTCCGGCGGTGTCGCCTATGTGCTCGACCTGCGCCAGGCGCTGGTGAACACCGACATGGTGGAGTTGCAGCGGCCCACCGCCGACGACCTGGAATGGTTGCGGCACACCGTGTCCCGGCACCACAAGCTGACCGGGTCCGCGGTGGCCGCGTCGCTGCTGGGCGACTGGCCGCGCCGCTCAGTGTCGTTCACCAAGGTCATGCCGCGGGACTACCAACGAGTTCTCGAAGCAATCCGGATCGCACGCGCGGAAGGTCGTGACGTCGACGAGGCAGTGATGGAGGCGTCCCGTGGCTGACCCGAACGGTTTCCTGTCCTACCCCCGGAAAGACGCCCCGAAGCGGCCGACCGACGCGCGCCTTGGCGACTGGCACGAGGTCTACGCCGCCCTGACGCCCGCCGAGCGGGACACCCAGGTGCGCAAGCAGGCCACCCGGTGCATGGACTGCGGGATCCCCTTCTGCCACTCGAGTTCCGCCGGGTGTCCGCTGGGGAACCTGATCCCGGAGTGGAACGACCTGGTGCGCCGCGGTGACTGGCGGCTGGCCTCCGAGCGTCTCCACTCGACGAACAACTTCCCGGAGTTCACTGGGAAGTTGTGCCCCGCGCCCTGCGAGACCGCCTGTGTGCTCGCCATCTCTCCGGCGGCGGGCGGAGCGGTGACCATCAAGCGTGTCGAGGAGACCATCTCCGAGGTCGCCTGGGAGAACTCGTACGTCGAGGCCCGGGTGTCCACAGTGGCCTCCGGCAAGAAGGTCGCTGTCGTCGGCTCCGGCCCCGCGGGCCTTGCCGCCGCACAGCAGTTGACCCGCGCGGGCCACGAAGTGACGGTGTTCGAACGGGATGACCGGCTCGGCGGCCTGCTTCGGTACGGAATTCCCGAGTTCAAGATGGAGAAGAAGGTTCTTGACCGCCGGCTGGCTCAGCTGCGGGCTGAGGGGACCAAGTTCGTCACCGGCTGTGAGGTCGGCGGCAGCGGTATCTCCGTGGCGGAGCTCCGTTCCTCTTTCGACGCAGTGGTTCTGGCCGTGGGCGCGTTGCAGGGCCGTGACGCCCCGGACATTCCCGGCCGGTCCCTGGACGGCGTGCACCTGGCCATGGAGCACCTTGTTCCCGCCAACCGCGAATGCGAGGGCGACGGCCCGACGCCGATCTCCGCGGCGGGCAAGCACGTCCTGATCATCGGCGGCGGCGACACCGGCGCGGACTGCTACGGCACCGCGACCCGCCAGGACGCCCTCTCGGTGACCCAGCTCGACCAGTACCCGCGCCCGCCCGAGACCCGGGACGACGCCCGTTCCCCTTGGCCCACTTGGCCTGTCGTGCTGCGGACCTATCCCGCGCACGAGGAGTCCGGGACCCGCCGGTTCGCCGTGGCCGTCGAGCGGTTCGTCGGCGACTCGGAGGGACACGTCCGTTCGGTCGAGCTGCGCCAGGTCCGGGTCGAGCGTGACCCGTCCACCGGGCTGCGGACGGTGACGCCGGTCTCCGACGAGGTCGAGACCATCCCGGCCGACATGGTGCTGCTGGCCATCGGGTTCGAGGGGGTCGAGCGGATGCCCCTTTTGGACGGTCTCGGCCTGTCGTTGACCTCCCGTGGCACCCTGTCGTGCGGCGCCGACTGGCAGACGACCGCTCCGGGCGTCTTCGTGTGCGGGGACGCGCATCGCGGGGCTTCCCTTGTGGTGTGGGCGGTCGCCGAGGGCCGTTCGGTGGCCCACGCGGTGGACGCCTACCTCACCGGCGCCTCCGACCTGCCCGCGCCCGTGCACCCCACCGCCTTGCCGCTCGCGGTGGTCTAGCAGCAGGTTTTGTCCGAGCGACCCCTGAGACGCACAATGCACCTCATGGGTCAGATCGAGCTAGTCCTGGATGGAGCGTCCCTCCGCTGCGACGACGTCGCGGGCTTCTCAACCGGGAAGCTCAAGGTGCGCGTGGATGCCAGGTCGCTCGATCATGCCGAGGCCGCGTGGCGGCTGCAGCTCGAGGCTGTGGTCCGCCGCGCGGTGTACGGCCGGACGACCGGCGTCGGCGCCAACAAGGACGTGCTGACTGCGGGCACTGCCGAGGATGGGTTGCGGCTCATGCGCAGCCATGCCGGTGGTGTCGGCGAGGTGATGTCCGAGGAGCTGACCAGGGCGATGCTCTTGGTGCGGCTCAACCAGCTCGCCGCCGGGCGCTCGGGCGTCCACCCACGCCTGCTGACCGCGGTCCAGGAGGCGTTGAACAACAATGCGTTGCCGGTCGTGCACCGGATCGGGGCCATCGGGACCGGGGACCTGACGGCGTTGGCGGAGACCGCGCTCACACTGGCCGGTGAGCGGCCGTGGGGTATCGGCGAACAACCGCCCGTGGCGTTCGGGACGGGTGAGGCGCTGGGGTTCATGAGCAGCAACGCGGCCACTTTGGCCGAAGCGGTGTTGGTCATGGTGGAACTGCGGGATCTCCTCATGGCCAGCCACACCGTGGCGGCGTTGTCGTACATCGCCCTGGGCGGGTCGCCGGAGCCTTACGCGTCAACGGTGCACGCCGCCAAGCCGCACCCCGGCCAGGCCGAGTGCGCGAAGGAGATGCGCCGCCTGCTGGGCATGGCGGGCGTTCCCAAGCCCGGCCGCCGGATCCAGGATCCCTACGGACTGAGAGCGTTCCCGCAGGTGCAAGGACCGGCGCTGGATGCCGTGCAATACCTGGAAAAGGTACTCACAACGGAGATCAACGCGAGTACCGAGAACCCGATGATCTCGGTGGCGGACAACGACGTCTACCACAACGCCAACTTCCACACGGCCTATGTCGCGGTAGCGCTCGACACCGCGCGAGCCACGGTCCACTCGGTGGCGGAACTCTCGGCGGCGCGCCTGGGAGATCTCGTCGAACCCGACCAGACCGACCTGCCGCCGTTCCTGGCATCCGGCCCAGCGGGCAGCTCCGGCGTGATGATCCTGGAATATGTGGCCCACGACGCCCTGGCGCAGCTCCGGCAAGCCGCCCTCCCGGTAACCCTGGGCACGGCAGTGGTGTCCAGAGGCTTGGAGGATCACGCTTCCTTCTCAACGCAAGCAGCGCGCCAAGCGGGCACAGTCGCTGCGGCGTACCGGATCGTGCTCGGCTGTGAGCTGGTCGCCGCGGTGCGCGCGCTGCGGATGCGCAAGGCCGACCTCGTGGATCTCCCTGTGCGCGAGGCGTTCGAGCGCGCCGAGGCGGTGCTCGACCCCCGGCTGGAGGACCGCTCACTCACCGAGGACGTCGAACGCGCGGCCCGGCTGCTCGACGAAATCTGGTGAGCTTTTCGACGCGATCGTCACCAGGGACGAGGTGGCACACGGAAAACCGGCGCCGGATCTGTTCCGGAAAGCCGCGGATCTGCTGCGGGTGAAACCGGATGGCAGTGATCGACGTCCGGCCCTGTCGGGACCAGAAGCGGCTAGTGCCGATTGCCCCCGTAAACGGTGGCGGCGACGGCGGCCTCCACTCCGGTGATCAGCGTTCCGATCGGCTCAATGATCATACTTTTCACCCGGTCAATCCATTCGCCGAACTGTCTTCGCTGCAGGTCCGGTTCGCAGATGTCGTCCAGCCCGACGGTCCAGCCGAGCAACGCGAGTGTTGCAGTCGGCAGATCACAGGATGTTCGGCCCAGCACGGCCGCGCGGATTCGTGCCCGTGGTTCGGAAGCGGTACGAAGATCGGCAGGCGGATAGAGGATGGTGCGCTTGAGAAATGTCCGGTTCTCCTTGGGGGACACCATTCGGCGCTCGGCGAGGCTCAATGTCAGGCTCGCGGTCACCTTGTCCTGCAGGTGCTGCACCCAGTCGCGGACACCGTGCTGGTCCATCTCGCCCATGATCAGCGCCAGCGTGCGGTCGGCCGCGGCGTTGCCGGTGGCGTAGCGGCTGGTGAGTACGACAACTCCGCGTTGCAGCGCAATACGTTCGTCGAACAGCAAATCGGCGAGAACGGCGCCGGCCAGGCCGATGTCCAGGACCGGCTGGGCGATTCGGGGTTTGCCGGTGAACGGGTCGTTCCCCAGGAAGAACAGGCTCTCGCCGAGCGAGAGGTCCCCTAACCGCACGATTGCTCCCATGCGCTGGAAATCCGCCCGGGCAATGGCATGCCGGGCGGTGAAGATCCTATACTCCCGCGGGTCGATCGTCCGGTCTGTGGGAGGACAGCGGAATGACCGCAGTGCAAGGGTTCACGCGCGGGCTGGCCAAGCCGAGGCTGGGGGCCGCACAGATCGTCTTCTTCGTTGTCGCGGCTTCCGGGCCGCTCTTCGCGATCGCCGGTGGTATATCAACAACCTACGCGGTCACCGGAATCATCGGTGTGCCGCTGTCGTTTGTTCTGCTCGCTCCCGTGCTGGCGTTGTTCGCGGTCGGATACGCGGCGATGAGCAGGCACATCACCAACGCGGGCGCGTTCTATCCCTATGTGGCCAACGGTTTGGGCCGGGGCGCGGGGATCGCGGTCTCGTTCGTCGCGCTGATCGCCTACAACGCCATTCAGATCAGTATCTATGGGCTGTTCGGGTGGTCGGTCGCGAACTTCATCGACACCCGGACCGGAACCCAGTCGCCGTGGTGGCTCTGGGCGGTGCTGGTGCTGATCGTGGTCGGCGTCCTCGGCGCGCTGCGCATCGACATCAACGCCAAAGTCCTTGGCACGGTCATGGTTCTGGAATGCGCGGCCATTCTGGTGATCGACATCGCGGGTTTCGCGAATCCGGCCGCGCCCGGCGAGAGCCTCGCGCCGATGAACCCGGGCAATCTCTTCGTCGCCGGGGTCGGAGCGGTGTTCGCCTTCTCGGTCGCCGCGTTCACCGGTTTCGAGGGCGCGGCGACCTATGGCGAGGAGACCCGCGACCCGAGCAAGACCATCGCCAAGGCGACCTACATCGCGATCGGCGTGACCGCTGTGCTGTACACGTTGTCCGCCTTGGCAATGGCGATCGGGGTGGGCCCGTCGGAGATCGTTTCCCAGGCGCGGCAACAGGGTCCGGGCGTCTGGTTCGGCATCAGCGGGCAGCACCTCGGCGAGGCGTTCACCGACGTCGCCTACGTTCTGTTCCTGACCAGCCAGTTCGCGTCCCTGTTGAGCTTCCACAACGCGGTCGCCCGTTACTTCTTCGCGCTGGGGCGGGAAAGTGTGCTGCCGGAGGCGCTGGGCCGGACCAGCAAACGGACCGGCGCCCCGGTCGCCGGCTCGATCACGCAGTCGGTCGTGGCGGTGGTCGTCGTGACCGGTTTCGCGCTGGCCGGCCGAGATCCGATCCTGGAGCTGTTCACCTGGCTCGGCGTCACCGCGTCCACCGGCGTGGTGGCGATCATGGCGATGGTGTCGATCTCGGTGGTCGGCTTCCTCGGCCGCCGCCGCGGCCCGGAAACCCCTTGGCAGCGCACGATCGCGCCGTTGCTGGCCACGCTGTTCCTGGTCGCGATCCTGATCATGATCCTGGCCAACTTCGATCATCTGCTTGGCACCGAACAGGATACGGCGTTGCGGTGGATCCTCCCGGGGCTGCTGCTGGCCGGTGCGATCGCCGGGCTGATCCGCGGTTCCGTGCTACGCAACCGAAAACCGGCCGCCTACGCTAAGGTCGGCGGGGTCGGCGACTCACGGGGGAGTGTGTGAATGATCCGCACGGCTGGCCGGGATGACCTGCCACTGGTCGGGAAGTTACTGGGGGCGGCCTTTCAGGGTGATCCGGTCAGCGCGTGGATCTTCCCGGACGGCGCCCGGCGCGGGGCCGTCCAGCCGCGGTTCTTCCACACCTTCGCCGGACTCGCGCTGGACGCGGGCGGGATCATCTATGTGCACAGCGATGTCGCCGCCACTGTGTGGTTTCCCGGCGGCGACGATGACGACGACGAGGCGTCCGCCCAGTTCGACATGCTCAGCGAGGACGAGGCGGACCGGTTCGGCCGGCTCGCCGAGGTGATGGCGGAGAACCATCCGACCATGGGCCGGCACATGCACCTGCAGTTCATCGGCGTGCACCCGGACCACCAGCGGACCGGGATCGGCGGCGCGCTGCTCGCGCACAACCTCGACGCCCTCGACGAGCAGAGCATGGCGGCCTACCTGGAGGCGAGCTCGACCGTCAGCCCGCCGCTCTACCAGCGGCACGGGTTCGAGCACATCGGCACCCCGTTCGGCCCCGACCCCGGGCCGAGGATGTACCCGATGTGGCGCGAACCGGGACAGTAAGCTGCTGTGAGTGAGCTTCACGGGTTTCGGCGAGTACGCGATCGACTTCTTCGACGGCCTTGTCCTGGACAACACCAAGGCCTATTGGGACGACAATCGCGATACGTACAACGCGGACGTCCGTGCCCCGATGGAGGCGTTGCTGGCCGAGCTCATCGGTGAGTTCGGCACCGACTTCGGCGAGGCCAAGGTGTTCCGCCCGTACCGCGATGTCCGGTTCGCCAAGGACAAGACGCCGTACAAGACGCACTGCGGCGGCGT